>CAZPJJ010000205.1:0-5653 GCA_964586535.1 uncultured Acidobacteriota bacterium
CGAGGTGCGCCAAGAGCGTCAGCGTACCGTGCGTCGGACGCTGCTCGCCGCGCTCGCGTGGACGATGCTCGCGTACGGCGTCGGCATGCCATTCCACCGCATCGTCGAGGGACCGCGGGTCCGCGACGACCATCCGGGCGCGACGAACGAAACCGCCACGAACGCCATGAGTACCGCACCGGCCGGCGCGCGGCTCAGCTTCGACCTTCCTGCCGGCACTCGCGTCCGCATTGGGGAGTCCGGGTGGTTCGACCCGTCGATCCTGCACGGCCCGCTCGAACTCGCCCCCGGCCGCTACCGCGTCGCCCTCGAACCCCCGCGTGGCTCCGTCGAAACTCGCGAGATCGACCTCTCCCGCGGCGAGTGGCACCGCCTCGACCTCTGACCCCCGCAAGGGTCGAGATCGGGGGACAGGCAACCTCGGGTGCCTGTCCCTGTAATGCGCCTGTCCCCGTAATGCGCCTGTCCTTGTAATGCGCCTGTCCCCCAAGAGGGCCGGGGTCAGGGGTGGCGGATGCGGAAGACGGTCACGAACTCGTTGCGGTGGATGGGTTCGAGGCTCTCGTTCACCCAGCGGCCGACGAGGGCCCACGAGTCGGGAGTGAACCAGCGATCGAACTCGTACTGGCGGCGGAAGCGATCCAGTTCGCCGTAGTTGATGACGACGTGCGTGTAGCCGGCAAGCGCCGCGCTCACGTCATCGACGGTGCGGGCCGCGACGACGGCGCGGGCGATGTCCGGACGATCGTAGGCTGACGACGCCGACGCGGGGCGCGGCAGATGGCCGTAGCAGCCGTCGCCGATCAGCAGGATGCGCGCGTCGGCAGGTAGCTCCCGCGCCATCCAGGCCGACGCCGACGCGAGCGGCAGGTTCCCGATGGCAATGCGTGCCCGCAGCGCGTCCGTCTCCCCAAGCTGCCGCTCGTAGTGTCCCGCATGACGCTGCACCGCCGTCACGAGCGGCCCCGCACAAACGAGCGCCAGTATCAGCGCCGCGAAGCCGGCGGCGAGCCGCGTCCGCGCCAGGGTGCCGAGCCTGACGAGAACCGCGTCGAGCAGCGCCGCTGCGAAGGGGACGAGGACCGCGAGAATCACGATCGCGTAGCGCAGGTTGAGCGAAGTGAGGCACCAGCCGGCGTAGGCGACGGCGAGCACGGCGCCGAAAGCACGCGCGTCCGGCACGCGCCGCGCGAAGAGCAGTCCGAGGAGCCCCAGCGCGACGAAGGCGCCGTTGATCCCGCTCGGGTAGCCGAGGTGATGCGAGCGCAGCATCACGTCCTTGATCGCGAGCGCGAAAGCCGCGACTCCCCGCGCGCGGACCCCCCCCTTCGCGACCTCGTTGGCGACGAGCGTCGCGCTCTCCTCGCTCCAGGGCTCGCCGCCGAGCGCGTCGTAGAAGGCGGGGTAGAGCGGGTTGCCCGTCAGCACGAAAGCGCGCGCGTTCCAGGGCGCCGCCACCGCGACCGCGGCAACGCCCACGGCGACGAGTGCGAGCGCACGGCGCGCAACGCCACCCCGGCGCACGAGGGCTGCCGCGAGCCCGATCCCCGCGACGGCAGGTAGCGCGGCGTACTTGGCGCTCCACGCGGCGCCCGCGATGATGCCCGCGCGGACGCTCTCCTCACCCGCGCTCGCGACCACGCGCAGGATCGCGACGACGAGCGCGAGCGCCACGAAGAGATCGTTGCCCGCGAAGGCGCCCAGCGAGAACGTCATCGACGCGATCGCGAAGATCGCCGCGGCCGCGGCGCTCGCGCCCGCGCTGGCACCCCGTCGCGCGAGGCGAATGCACGCCCAGACGAGCAGGCCCAAGCAGACGACATTCATGAACTGCGGCCCACGGCCACCGCCCATCGCGAACGAGAGGACGTACGCAGCGTCCCATCCCGCGGGCATGAAGGTGTAGTGCATCCCCGGCATCGCGGGCCAAGTGCCCGTGAGCAGAGCTTGGCGCGGCGATCCCAGGTGATAGACGAGGTCGTCGTAGAAGATCGTCGGCCAGAGAGCGAAGCGTGCGACCCCCGCCATGAAGAGCGAAAGCAGCGCGAGCGCCGTCCAGCGCAGCGCGCGATCGACGAGTGACCCTTCGATCGTCGCGGAGGGGGCCGGCTCCGCGGTGGTCGCGCCCGCGTCGGTCGGGGCCGCGAGAGCCTCCGCGTCTGTCGATGCCCCCGGCCCCGCGACGTTACGCTCCGGAGCGAAGCATCCGCGCGCCCACGCGATCCCGGCCGCGCCGACGGTGAGCACGGCGCTCAAGGCGAGCACCGACTTGGGGCCGATCCATCCCGGGACGCCCAGCAGCATCACCGCCACCGAGAACGAGGCCATCCCGACGACGCCCCACGCCAGCACGTCATCCGCTCGAGCGACGCCTCGCGTCCGGCTGCGCCCCAGCAGCGCCGCGCCGAGCGTGAACGCCAGCAGCCACGTCCACGCCGCGCCCGCGAGCGACGGTACGAGCCCTCCCGCGAGCAGATCACCGGCTGCTGGATTCGCCATCCTTGGCTCCACGCGCTCCGCAGCGGTTCATCCGCGTTCGCTAGCGCATGCGGTGAAGATGGCGGCCGCGCCCTCCCCGGTCAACGACTCCCTCGGGACAGTCGAGATATGGGGACAGTCGACTTAGGGGGACAGGCGACTTAGGGGGACAGGCGACTTAGGGGGACAGGCGACTTAGGGTGCCTGTCCCCCTAAGTCGACTGTCCCCGAGAATCGGGCAGCTAGCGGCGGAAGATCGGTCGTGTGCCGGGGCGCACCGCGAAGATCGCGGTCGTGCCGCTGATCTCGTTGCCCGAGATCAGCAGGGGTTGGCCGGTGGGGCTTTCCTCACGCGGGACGAAGACCAGCGTCTCGACGCCGAGGTCGCCCGCAGTGCCCTCTTCGGGATCCCCCGCGAAGTCGCGCGTGTTGATGTATTGGACGAAGCCCGCGGACGCGGGGTCGGTCACGTCGTAGACCATGATGCCGCCGATGCGCTCGAGGCCGATGAACGCGTAGACACGCCCGCCGACCTCGCCGACGACGATCGCCTCGGGCTCGGGTCCCTTGTTGTCGCTACGGCCGTCGAAGTCGCCGTTCTCATCGTTGCCGCTGTTGAAGTCGTCGGGGAACGCGCGCGCCGTCACGCGCTCGAAGTCGTCGCCCGAATCGAAGACAACGCGCCCCTCGGGCGTCCAGATCGTGAATGACCGCGTGCCGTAGGAGTGCAACACGTCGAAGTCGCCGTCGCCGTCGAGATCGCCATTGGCGGTCGTGATGTTGAGCCGCCCCATGTTGGTGTTATCGCGCAGCGTGCTGGCGTTCGGGAACGCCACCGGGTCGAGATCCACGCCGCGCACGCGCTCTTCCTCGGAGAAGCAGTCGTAGTCGCGCGCGTCGCCTTCGTTGGCGGTGAAGAGGTAGGTCTGCCCGTCGATCGTGTACGACGCGATCGCGTCCGGCGTGTAGAAGCCCTGCGCCGGCCAGCGCGCGATATTTATCTCATCGTCGCGGTCCGACGCGTCGAGGCCCGCGGTGCGCAGGTTGACGAGCGTGACGATCGGCTCCTGCGCGTCCGGGTTGGGATCGAGGAGCCCGGTCACCGGATCGAAGGTGCCCGCGAGCTTGAAGTCGTTGTCGTTGATGATCGCGAAGACGCCGTCGGAGATCTTCGCGAGACCCTCCGGCTTGTCGGCGAAAGAGTATCCAGCGCGCGCGAGATTCGCCGCGAGACGCTTCGCCACGGGCTTGATGCCCGCCGCGTCGAGGCCCGCCCTGTCGAGCAGTTCGAGCGTGCCGCCGGGACCGGCGATCTCGGCGGGGAGCGTCGCGAGGTTGGTCGCGCCCGCGAGGTCGATCTCGAAGAGCGCCTTCTTGGCGGTCAGCGAGATCGCGTCGTCGCGCTCGATAAGCAGGAACTTGCCACCACCCTGCGAGACCGCGTCGCCGATCTTGTCGGAGCCGCCGCCCTCGAAGATGTAGAGATACTCGGCGGTGGTCGTCTTGGTCACGGGATCGAACTCGAGGATGCGCCCGTTGCGCGACTTCTTCGAGCTCGCGTCGTTCGGCGTGTCGGGTTTGTCGAGCGGGCTCTGGATGAACGCGTAGATCTTGCCGTTCTGGTATGCCACGGCCTCGAAGCCGCGATTCGCGCGACGCTGACCGTAGACGGCGGGCAGGGCCTCGGTGCCGACGATCTCGCCGAAGGCGTTCGATCCCACAGGGACGAAGCGCTCGATGAGCGAGCCCCACGCGGTGAAGTGATAAATCGCCGGGCGGTACTCGTCGACGATCCAGTACGTGCCATCCTCGACGCGCACGATGCCCTCGATGTCGCCGCCGAAGGGGTCGCGATCGAGGACGTTGCCGAAGAGGTCCGTCGGCACTTCGTCACGGAAGGCGGGACCGACCGGCCCCGGCACGTTGGGCAGGCCCGTGATCGGCGTGCCGTCGGCGCGCGTCAGCGGGATCTGTTCCAGGATCTGCGCCCTGCCGCTGCGCAGGTCGAGCGCGAAGCGCACGATGCGGAGCTGGAAATCGGGAAGCGGGAACGGACGCTCGACGTTGCCGTCGCCGTCGAAGTCGAAGGGCTCGGCATTCGGACCACGATCGGGGTGCGTGACGAAGATCAACCGGCCGTTGCGACGATCGAAACCCTCGAAGAAGAGCCCCGAGAAGCCGCCGAGCGCGATCTGCTGACCCGCGGCGGTTGTGCCGAGCGCCGGCATCTCATCGAAGCCGAAGCTCTCGAGAGTGGCGATCTCCGCATCGTGGCGGTGCACGCCCAGCGGCAGCACGGCCGCGACGGTGGCGTCCTCGATCGACACCACGGCGAGCGCGTTGGCTTCCTGCAGCGTCACCCACGCGGTGCGCGAGTCGTCGGAGACGGCGATGTACTCGGGCTCGAGGTCTTGCGAGACGCTCGCCCCGGGGCCGAAGACGCGCACGCCCGCGGGGGCGCCGGCGGCGTCGTAGATCTCGAAGCCCGCGGTGCGCACGTTCGCCTGCGTGACGTTGGCGGCGCCTCCCGAGACGTCGATGATGCTGACCGAACCGCGCGGATCGACGTCGAGACCGGTGCTGCAGTAGTCGACAGGCTCGCCCTCATTCGCCGTGAGCACGAAGCGGCCGTCCGGCGTGAAAGTGACCATGTCGGGAAGCGCACCGACTTCCACCGCCGCGAGGAACGCACCGTTGACGTCGAAGAAGACGACCTTGCCGGGAAGCTGCTTGGGATCGCTCTCGACGGCCGCGGCAACGACGCCGTTCTTCACCGCGACGCTGTTGATGCCAGCGCCGTAAGGCGTGCCGTCGATCTTGAAAAGAAGCTGCGGCTGCGCGGGACGGCGCAAGTCGAGGACGTCGATCGAGGTCTCGGCGGCGTTCACGACGAAGACGCGGCTCGTCGTGGCATCGTACGCGATGACTTCCGCGCCGCCCTCATCGAAGAGTCCGCTCTCGTAGCGGCCCAGGAACTGAAGCTTGATCGCCGGGGCGACGACGGTCCCCCCGCTCTTGGCATCGCGGACGCCGGCCCACGCCGTGGGCGCGAGCATCGTCGCGACAAACACTGCTACTGCGGCAACGCCGCGCGTGAAACACATGTTCATGGCTCGCTCTTCCTTTCTTCTTCGTTGGTCGTCTCGTCGGATTCCGCCCCAGGGGACAGTCGACT
>CAZPJJ010000205.1:5753-7274 GCA_964586535.1 uncultured Acidobacteriota bacterium
TCGACTGAGGCCGCGTCGTCGCGAAGTAAGACGGGAGGGACTTTCGTTCGAATGGCGGCGCCGTGAAGGTGGTGTGACAGAATCGCGGGCCGCGAGGGGGAGCGGCGCGGGAGTAGACTCTTCAGCCGATCACTTTCTTCGGAGGCGTCCGATGCGTTCCGTTTTCGCCCTTCTCTTCACGGGTCTCGTGTTCACCACTTCTGCCTCGATCGCTCGGGAGGCTCCCCCGGCGGCCGAACCCGCCGCCAGCGGAGCCGGCACCACCGCCGCGCTCGCGCTCGACGCGTGGCTCGTTGCCGGTCCGATCGACCTCGCGCTTCCCGCCTTCGCAGACGAACGTGCCGGTGAGAACGTCGCCCCCGCGATGAAGGGCGATGCGCTGCTCGACCTGGCGCTCATCGACACACGCGACCTCGCCCCGCGCGAGAGCGACACCCTCGCGGCGCCCGTCGAGCCCGTTCCCTCGTGGAAGGCGGCGACGGCTTCCGATGGCGTGATCGCACTCGATCGCGGCATCGGCAAGGCTCCGCGCGCGGCGTGGCTCGCCGCGTACGTCACGACCGACCGTTTCATCGCCGGCACGCTCGAGATCAAGAGCGAGCACCCCATCCGCGTCCATCTCGGCACCACCAAGCTGGGCGGCGCGAAGAAACACGATGTCGCGCTGCCGCGCGGCACGCACCTCGTCTTCATCGAACTCGTCGCCGATCCCGCCAATGACGCCGCCTGGACCGTCGCCGCGACCCTGGAGTCCGACACCCCCTCGGCGTCGATCTCCGTGGGCCGCTCGCCCGCGCGCGTGCTCCAACTCGAGGACATCCTCGACGCGACGTCCCTCGCCGGCCTCGCGCTCTCCGCCGACGGTCGCTACGTGGCCGTCGAGCGCGCCACCCCGGCAGCCCCGAGCGACGATCGCGAGCAGTGGATCGAGATCCGCGACCTCCGCGACGGCCGCGTCCTACGCCGCAGCGATGGCGTGTGGAGCGGCTTCGTCTGGTCGCACGCTGGCGACGCCTTCGCCTACGTCACGCGCCGTGATAAGAAGGCCACCGTTTGGCTCTCGTCGGTCGATGGCCCGGCGACGCCCGTCCTCCGCGACATCGAGGACCTCGGGGAGATTCGTTTCTCACCCGACGATCGTGCGCTTTTCTATGTCGTCTCCGACGAAGCCGAGACCCCGGAGCGGGTCAAGAAGTCCGGCCTGGTGCGCGTCCCTTCGCTCGCCTGGCGCAATCCCGAGAATCGCCGCCGCGGCCACATCTACGAGATCCGCCTGGCCGACGGCGCGCGCCGCCGCCTCACCGCCGGCGCGTTCACGGCCACGCTCGCCGACGTCAGCCCCGACGGCACGAAGCTGCTCGTCCAGCGCGAGCGCCTCGATGCCATGGAGAGTCCCTTCTCGACGACCGAGATCTGGGAAATCGACCGCGACTCGCTCGCCGCGCGCCTCATCGCCACTCCACGCTGGAACGCCCAGGCTCGCTACGCCCACCACACGAAACAACTCGTCGTCATCGCGGG
>CAZPJJ010000206.1:0-7244 GCA_964586535.1 uncultured Acidobacteriota bacterium
GAGCACCACGCTGTCGGGAAGCGCTCGGAGCTCTCTCGCGCCGGCGTCGGCGAGGCGCGCGCGGGCGGCGGGTGAATCGAGCGCGGCGAAGCGGAAGCGGGCATGGCGATCGCGGGCGAGTACGAAGCGCACGGCAGCGTGGCAGAGCTTGCAGACGCCGTCGTAGAGGATCAGCGGCTCGTGGCGCCGGGCGGAGTGCGCGGCGAGGATGTCTCGATCGTGGGACATGCCGGGCGGCTCCAGGCGTGGCCGGGATCTGCTGCGATCGTGCCGTCACGAACGCGCGCTGCGCCACGCCGCGCGGCGCAGGGGCGCCATCGCGAGGATACCCGCGAAGGGGCCGATGGCGAGCGTGGCGAGCGCGGCACCCCAGCCGAACGCCTCGGCGATCGACGGTAACGCGCGCAACGAGATCATCGTGAGCAAGAAGCCGAGGCAGGTCTGCATCGTCAGCGCGGTGCCCGCGAGCGAGGGATCGGTGTACTCGGTGACGGCGGCGCTATAGAGCGCGCTGTCGGCGACGACGGCGAATCCCCAGACGATGCAGAGCGCGGTGAGCGCGAGCGGACGATCGAGGAGCGGCCCGGCGAGAAGGCAGCACGCTCCCGAGACGACGAGACTGGCGATCGCGATCTCGGCGCGGCCGACGCGGTCGGCGAGCACTCCGGCGAGGATGCAGCCGGCGGCGCCTGCGGCGAGCGTGGCGAAGGACGCGAGATGGCCCCACGAGGCGTCGTAGCCGCTCGCGATGAACGAGGGGCCGATCACGAGCGGCACCCAGGCCCACATCGCGTAGAGCTCCCACATGTGGACGAGGTAGCCGAGCGTCGCGAGGCGCGCGCCGCGCGGCGCGAGCGCCCGCCACGCGAGCCGGACATCGAAGCGGCCGCGCGCCGGAGTTGCGTACGGACCCACGCGCGCGATCGTCGCGGCGGCGACGGCTCCGAGCAAAGCGAGCGCGGAGGTGCCGAGGAGAACGCGCCGCGCGCCGAGCGCGCCGCTACCCTGCGCGGCGAGCAGGTGCGGCACGGAGGAGCCGAGAGTCAGCGCACCGACGAGGATGCCGATCGCGGCGCCCCGCGCGCGCGGTTTCCAACTCACGACCCACTTCATGCCCGGCGGATAGACTCCGGCGAGGGCCGCGCCCGTCAGGGCCCGCAGCCCGAGGGCCATGGGGTATGAGTCGACGATCGCCACGAGCGCGTTGGCCGCCGCCGCGACGAGCGCGCTCGTTGCGACGAGGCGCGGCAGCGGGATGCGATCGGCCCACTGGAAGATCGCCGAGAGCAGCGTTCCGGCCACGAAGCCAAGCTGCACGCTCATCGTCAGCCACGCGCTGCCCGCCCCGTCCAGTCCCCATGTCCGCGCGAGTTCCGGTACCACCGCCGATGCCGAGAACCACACGCTCATCGCGGCGAGGACGACCCCCGCAATCACCCCCACCTGCCCCGCAGAGGACAGTCGAGATACGGGGACAGTCGACTTAGAGGGACAGTCGACTTGGGGGGACAGTCGACTTGAGGGGACAGGCACCATGAGCAAGTCATCCCGGGAGATCCGGCACCTTCGGACCGCAAGCGCCGGAGTCTGGAGTCGGTTTCGGCCGAGATGATCACACACGACATGCGAGAGTGGTTCCATCGGACGCACGAGATGCGAGAGGCGGCCGATCGGGTGACGATTCGTGGTTCGTGAGCGGACTGGCGCGAGGACACTTCGACGCGGGATTCATGCTCCGAGGAGCAACCGTCCCCGTTCTCGACTGTCCCCGTATCTCGACTGTCCCCGGTCAGGGGATGGCGAGGCGGTCACCGGGGTAGATGGTGCTGGTGGGGCGGAGTGAATTGATGCGGCAGAGATTGTCGACGGTGGTGCCGTGAAGCTCGGCAATACGGGCGAGCGTGTCGCCGCGGCGCACGACGTAGCTGCGGGCGTTGCCGTTGGCGTGGCCGTTCGACGATGCGGAACTCGCGCCGAGGGCATCGCCTTGGGGCAGCACGAGGGCCTGACCGATGCGCAGCTTCGAGTGCCGGGTGAGTCCGTTGGCGGCGAGGAGCGCATCGAGATCGACACCGTGCTTCTGCGAGATCGACCACGCGGTATCGCCACGGCGGACGACGTGAGTCGTCGCACCGCTGGCGACTTTCACGCGCTCGCTGCTGCGTGCCTCGACCGCATCCGAGGCGGGCTCGGGCGCGGTCTCGCGCGCATCCGCCACGGGCGTCGTCGTGCCGCCGCCGGGAATCGCCAACCGCTGACCAACCTGCAGCTTCGAGCGCTTGGTCAGCCCATTGAGCGCGAGGAGATCCTCGAGTTTCACGCCGTGCGCGGTGGCGATCGCCCACGCGCTGTCGCCCCGTCGCACCGTGTAGCTTTCGCCCGATGCAACGACCTGGATCGCCCGTGACTCGCGATCCCGGGGCGTCCCGCTCTCGCCGTGCGGCACGACCCGCAGCGTCGATCCAGCCACGATCGAAGTCGACGACCCCATCCCGTTCCACGCTTGCAGGTCGCGGATCGTCACGCCGTAGCGCCGCGCGATCACCGAGAGCGTCTCGCCGCGGCGCACGCGATGCTTCGTCGCGCCCGCGACAGCGGCCTCGCTCGTCCGACTTCCGCGATCCTCGACCCATCCACCCGGCCCGCGAGGAATCTCGAGCTCTTGGCCGGGGTGGAGCATCGTCCGCCGGCCCATCCGGTTGGCGCCCTGGATGGCGCTCACGCTCGTCCCGTAGCGGCGCGCGATCACCGAGAGCGTCTCGCCGCGGCGCACGACGTGGGTCATGCGCACGATGCGCTCGTTCTCGGGGATCTTGGCGAGTTCCTCGGCGAAGCCTGCGCTCGCACCCACGGGCACGCGCAGCGTCCACGCCTCGCCGGGCGGCGTGCGGCCGCGGCGCAGCGCCGGATTGAGTTCGCGAAGTGTCGCCACGTCCGTCTTGCTCACGCGCGCGACGACCTCGATATCGGTGGCGGTCGGAACGACCACCGTCTCGAAGATCGTGGGCTGGGACTTCTGCACGTGACCGAAACCAAACGCCGCTGGATCTTTCGCGATGAGCGTCGCCGCCATGATCGCGGGCACGTAGTTGCGCGTCTCGCGCCGGAAGTGCTTGCTCGTCTTCGTGAGCTGCCAGAAATCCCGCTCGCCGCCGCTGCGCGCGATCGCGCGCCGCACCCGCCCTTCGCCTCCGTTGTAAGAGGCGAGGGCAAGCGACCAGCAGCCGAATTCCTCGTAGAGATCGCGCAGATAAGACGCCGACGCGCGGGCCGAAATCTCCGGATCGGCGCGCTCGTCGACCCACGTGTCGATGCGCATACCGTAGCGTTTGGCCGTCCCCGAGATGAACTGGAAGACACCACGCGCGTGTGCCCGGGAGTACGCGCTGGTCTTGAAGCCGCTCTCGGTGTGCGCGAGATAGACGAGATCCTGCGGCACGCCCTCCTGAGCGAAGATCTCGCGGAAACGCGCCTCCCACTTGCCGGAACGCTCGAGGCTGGCCGCGAAGAAGCCCGAGAGCCGCCCGGTGTAGGCCTCGATCCAGGCCAGCACCCGCTCGTTCTTCACGACGGGCCAATCGGGCTCGACGCTGACGGCAGCTTCTTCGACGCCCTGCCCCGGATGGAACTCGGGTTCGGGACCCTCGAGGATGTCGAGCGCCTCGTCGCCGGCGATGACTTCTTCGGCCTCCGCCTGCCGCGCATCGAGAAGCTCGACGACGCGCTCGCGCTCGGCCTCGATCGAAGCGACGCGTTCGCGCATCGCGGAATCGCCTTCGGCGAGCGTGGCGAGCCGTTCGAGCAGGCGCGCGTACGACGCGTCCGCTTCTACGAGGAGGCCTTCGCGGGCCTGCTCGCGAGCGAGCAGCAGTTCGGTGATCGCGTCGTCGGGAATGGAGGCCGGCGCAGCGGCGCCGGCGTTCTCGACGGCCGTCGGCGGGACCGCCTCGGCGCGGGCGCCCTCGCGAGGCCCGCTGGCGCAACCGGACATGGTCACCACGAGGGCGAATGCCGCGGCCAGAACACAAAGGAAAGAGACCGTCCGCGGATCGCGAGCCCTCATCGATTCCACCGTTGCACCTCCGAGTCGTTGAGCGCGCCGTTCATCGCAACGATTGGGCGAAGCCTAAAGAACCCTTCCCGCTGCGTCAACGAAAGTGGCCGCGAGTCCTCTCGGACGCGTTGACCCACCACGCCTCACCGCCTAATCTGAGCGCCCGGACGGCATCGTTCAACACCGATCCGGCCCCGCCGGAGCCCCGGCAAGGAGCCTCCCCCATGACCACCTTCCACGCCCGCCCCGGACAGTCGTCCGGGGGCGCCGATCCCGTCGCCGAGGAGAAGAAGAAGTCCCTCGAGATGGCCCTCGGCCAAATCGAAAAGCAGTTCGGAAAGGGCGCCATCATGCGCCTCGGCTCGGATCGCCACCTGGACGTGCCCGCGATCTCGACCGGCTCGCTCTCCCTCGACTGGGCGCTCGGCATCGGGGGCATCCCCCGGGGACGCGTCATCGAGATCTTCGGCCCGGAGTCGTCCGGCAAGACCACGCTCGCGCTCACGGTCATCTCCGAGGCCCAGCGCAAGGGCGGCATGGCGGCCTTCATCGACGCCGAGCACGCCCTCGACCCCGACTACGCCAAAAAGTTGGGGGTGGACGTCGACAACCTCCTCGTCTCCCAGCCCGATTCAGGCGAACAGGCGCTGGAGATCGCCGAGGTTCTGGTGCGCTCGGGCTCGCTCGACGTCGTCGTCGTCGACTCGGTCGCCGCGCTCGTCCCCCGCGCCGAACTCGAGGGCGAGATGGGCGATTCGCATGTGGGCTTGCAGGCGCGGCTCATGAGCCAGGCCCTGCGCAAGCTGACCGGCATCGTCTCGAAGAGCCACACCGCGCTGATCTTCATCAATCAGCTACGCGAAAAGGTGGGGGTGATGTTCGGCAGTCCCGAGACCACCACGGGAGGCCGGGCGCTCAAGTTCTACGCCAGCCAGCGCATCGACATCCGCCGCATCGGCTCGATCAAGGACGGCGAAGAAGTCGTCGGCAACCGCACCAAGGTCAAGGTCGTCAAGAACAAGCTTGCGGCCCCCTTCCGAATCGTCGAATTCGACATCATCTACAACGAGGGCATCTCGCGCGAAGGCGACCTCATCGACCTCGGCCTCGCCCACGGCTTCGTGAAGAAGTCCGGCGCCTGGCTCTCGTACGGCGAGGAGCGCCTGGGCCAGGGCCGCGAGAATGCCCGTAAGGTGCTGCGCGAGAACGGCGAGTTGCGCGAGCGCCTCGAAGGCGAGTTGCGCGGCAAGTTGGGCATGGTGACGTCGCTGGGCGTGGCAGGTAGCGGGGTCAGCCTCGACGACGACGGTGCGGCGTTGGTCGACGCCGACCCCGATGATGACGGCAACGGCGCGCCGCGCGGCCGCCGCGGCCCGGGGGCGCGGTCCTGATCCTTCGTCCTCGAGCCGGTGTGAGGGCGGCGCTCGGCGTCGCCCTCGCGCTGGTCGCTCTGGGGGTGCCCGTCGCACGTGCCGCGACGGGCCACTTGGTTCTTTCCACCGCCACGGTGCCAACCCCCGGTGCCTCAGTGGCCCCGGGTTCCCCTGGCGTCAGTGCCGCTCCGCTCGTCCCGGAGGGTGCGATGCAGCGGGCCCCGCCCGCGCTGACCGCGCCCGCGATCCTGCTCACGGGGGTCGGGCGCGAGGTTCGCGTGGAGTTGGGAGCACTCGAGGGCCGGGTCGGTGCCGTCGTGTTCATTCTCCGCGACAACGGGCGCATCGCCGCTCTGGTGCGCCGCGAGGTGTCGGGGACCGGCCCCATCACGGCGCCCCTCGTCGTCCCGTGGGGCAGCGCGTTGGGCAGGACCGCCCTCGAGGCGCGGCTTCTCGACGGGGCGGGAGAACCGGTCGCGACGCTCGTCAGCGCGCCGCGCGTGCTGCCCGGCTGGGTCTCGTTCATCCCACCGGCGCTGGCGATCGCGCTCGCGCTCTGGTGGCGCCAGGTTCTGCCCGCTCTGCTCTCTGGCGTGCTCTGCGGCGCGTTCATCCGCGCCGACTTCGACCCGCTCGCGGCCGTGCTGCGCACCCTCGATCACGACTTGGTCGAGGCGCTTGCCGAATCCGCCGATCCCGCGAAGGGACACCTCAAGATCGTGCTCTTCACGCTCCTCTTGGGTGGTTTGGTCGGCATCGTCTCGCGTTCGGGCGGTGCGGGCGGGCTCGTTCGCGCCGCGTCACGCTGGGCGCGCGGCCGCCGCGGTGGGCAGCTCACGGCTTGGCTCGCCGGACTGATCGTCTTTTTCGACGACTACGCCAACACGCTCGTGGTCGGGCCCGCTCTGCGGCCCTTGACCGACGCGCAGCGCATCTCGCGCGAGAAGCTCGCCTTCATCGTCGACGCCACCGCGGCGCCCGTGGCCTCGCTGGCCGTCATCTCGACCTGGGTCGGCTACGAGGTGGGCCTCATCGCGGACGCCCTGCACACGACGAGCCTCGCCGGGATCGATCCGTACGGCGTCTTCCTCGCCTCGCTGCCCTACCGCTTCTATGCATGGCTGATGCTCGGCGCGATCGTGCTGATCGCCCTCACCAACCGCGACTTCGGTCCGATGCTCGCGGCCGAGCGCCGCGCGGTGATTCACGGCGAGTCGCTGCGGCCGGGCTCACAACCCTTGGCGCGCACCGATCTCGATGCCGGCGTCGACGCCGCTCCTCCAGGGCGCGCGATCGTCCTCGCACTCGTACCGATCCTGGCACTCGTGACCACGACGTTCGCGAGCCTGTGGCTCTCGGGACGCGCCGCGCTCGCGGCCGCGGGCGAGAGCGCCGGCACGCTCCCACCACTCGCGGTGCTCGGGTCGATGCGCGGAATCGGCGAGGTGCTCGGCGCCGCATCCAGCTTCAACGCGCTGCTCTACGGTGCCGCGACGGGGGTGCTCGTCGCGCTCGCGGCGGCGCTCCTTCTCCGCCGATTGAACCTCCCGTCGAGCATGGGGGCCTTCACGGACGGGGTCGCGGCCATGACGCTCGCCGTGGTCATCCTCACGCTGGCGTGGATGATCGGCGGCATCTGCAAGGAACTCGGTACGGCAGAAGTGGCGGTGCAACTCGTCGGCGAAGGCCTGCCTGCGCGGCTCGTTCCCGCGGCGGTGTTCGTCATCGCGGGCGCGATCTCGTTCGCGACGGGCTCGAGCTGGACGACCATGGCGGTTCTCGTGCCCGTCGCGCTGCCGCTTGCCGACCGACTCGGT
>CAZPJJ010000207.1:0-7240 GCA_964586535.1 uncultured Acidobacteriota bacterium
CCCGCCCCCCGCCCGCGGCATCGAAAGGTCGGCCCGTAGCGCGCGGCCGTTCCCGCCGCGGCAGGTTCGATCCGATGGCGAATTGCGGCTACGATTCGTCGTTCGCCCCCGCCTTCTTGGAGGATTCCCGCGTGTCCGATCATGGCTCCGCGCCCGTGCACAAAGTGGTCATTCTTGGCTCCGGTCCCGCAGGCCTGACCGCCGCGATCTACGCCGCTC
Source organism: uncultured Acidobacteriota bacterium (assembly GCA_964586535.1). Lineage (GTDB taxonomy): Bacteria > Acidobacteriota > Polarisedimenticolia > J045 > J045 > CAZPJJ01. The sequence goes on from CAZPJJ010000207.1 coordinate 220, forward strand.
GCGCGAACCTGAAGCCGGTGCTCTACGAGGGCCTGCAGCCGGGCGGGCAGCTCACGATCACGACCGACGTCGAGAACTACCCGGGCTTCCCCGAGGGCGTGATGGGCCCGCAGATGATGCAGCTCTTCCGCGACCAGGCTGCGCGCTTCGGCACCGAGATCCACACGAAAGAAGCCACGCGAGTCGACCTCGCCAAGCATCCCTTCGAGGTCGAACTCGACGGATCGGAGATCGTGCTCGCCGAGGCATTGATCATTTCGACGGGGGCGTCGGCGCGGCATCTCGGGCTGCCCTCCGAGAAGAAGCTCCTCGGCCACGGCGTGTCGATGTGCGCGACCTGCGATGGGTTTTTCTTCCGCGACCAGGACATCGTCGTCATCGGCGGCGGCGACACGGCCATGGAAGAGGCGACGTTCCTCACGCGCTTCGGCAAGTCGGTGACGATCGTGCACCGCCGCGACGCGTTTCGCGCCTCGAAGGTGATGCAAGAGCGCGCGTTCAAGAACCCGAAGATCAACGTCGTCTGGGACTCCGAGGTGGAGGAGATCCTCGGCGACGGCAAGGTCACGGGCGTCCGCATCAAGAACGTCCGCACGGGCGAGACGCAAGAGCTGCCCTGCGCCGCCGTCTTCGTCGCGATCGGCCATAAGCCCAACACCAAGCTCGTCCAGGGGCAGATGGAACTCAACGACGCGGGCTACATCCTCACCAAGCCCGGCACCACCTACACCTCGGTCGAAGGCGTCTTCGCCTGCGGCGATGTCCAGGATTGGACGTACCGACAGGCGGTGACGGCCGCCGGCACGGGGTGCATGGCGGCGATCGAAGCGGAGCGCTGGCTCGAGGCCCGAGAGGGCTGAAACCGCTCACTCGCGCCGGCGATCGACCCAGCGCGAGGGATCCTCGGCGCGCCCGTCCTTGCGAATCTCGAAGTAGAGGTGCGGCCCCGAAAGGGAACCCGTGTCGCCGACGCGGCCGAGCACGGCGTCGCGCGTGACGTTTGTCCCCGCGGGCGCGAGGATCGCGGAGAGGTGCGCGTAGACCGAGTGCACCCCACCGCCGTGATCGACCACGACCATCAAACCGTAGCCGCGGAACCAGTCCGCGAAGACGACCTTGCCGTCGAAGATCGGCCGCACCCTGTCGCCGAATTCGGCCTCGATGTCCCAGCCAGGATGCGGAATGCGCGTTCCGAAACGCGGATCCTTGCGGTCGCCGAACGCGCGCGTGACGCGTCCCGCGACCGGCAGCGGCAGCAACCCGCGAAACTTGTGCACGTCGAGGTCGAGCGCGGGGGGGGCCGACGCCGGGAGTCCTTCGATGACTCGGTCGAGGTCCGACTTGGCGCGCCGCAATTCTTCGATCGCGCCGGTCCGCACCGCGTCGTCCTCGCGGATGCGCGCCAGCAAGCGGCGCCGTTCGCCGATCGACGCCGTGAGCGCGGCGCGCGCGTCGGCCGTCTCCTCGCGCAGTGCGGCGACGCGCGCCTCTCGGGTTTCCAGATCGGCCTCGAGGAGCGCGAGGCGGACCTCGGCGTCGCGAACCTCCGCGACTTGTTCTTTCTGCCGCTGCGAGAGCTCGTGAGCGAGACGCAGCGCCGCGGCCATGCGCTCGGCGTCCGCCGCGGCGAGGATCGGGCGCATGCGGCCGACGGGGCCGACGCGCCAGAGGGCTTCGACGGTCGTGGCGAGCCCGGCGCGCGCGACGGCGAGTTGCTCGGCGATGCGCGCGTGCTCGGCGCGCGTCGTCGCGAGTTGCTCGCGCGCGTCGCCTTCGTCCACCGAGAGCGCCTCGAGCCGCGCGTCGAGCAGCCGCGCTTCGGCTTCGAGCCGTTCGAGCCTGCCGAGGACGCCCTGCTCGTCCCGGGCCAGCCGGTCGCGCTCGGCTTGCAGGTGTGCGATCTCGCGCTCGAGGCGGCGCCGAGTCTCGGAATGCCGCACATCGTCCGCCCTCGCCAGCGAGGACGCGAAGAGCAACGCGCCCGCGAGCGCGATGCCCGCCGCCGCCCTCGCGAGCGCCCGTTCTTTTGGCACGCGAGGGGCGCTCGTCTCGCGGGGCGGTCTCCAGCGGAGGGTCATGCGTTCTCCGGCGCCGCCGCTTGCATGGGGCGCGCCCGTGGTCGCAGCGATTATTTCAGAGCGCGTATGCTTCCGGATAGTCATTCGCGCCGCGGAGTCCACGATGCGCTTGCCTCCCCCGATCGCCTCGGCATCCCATCCGCTCGCGCGCCAGGCGCGCGCCCTCGACAAGGGGGTGCGCGAGCGCCGCGACGAGGGGCTCTTTCTCGTCGAAGGGCCGCGCGGCGTTGCGGAGGCGCTCGACGCGGGCGCGGATCTCGTGTGGGTGCTCGTCGCGAGCGGACGCGCCGAGCGCGAGCCCTTCGCCTCGCTTGCCCAACGCTGCCTCGAGGCGGCGATTCCCGTGCAGCCGGTTCGCGATGCCATCCTCGAGAGGCTCGCGCCCGCCGAGCACGGGCCTGGACTCCTCGGCGCGTGCCGACTGCCCCGCGACTGCGATCGTGTGGATTTCGTCATCGCGCAGGCGAAAGCCGGACTCGCGGTCGTGACCTGGGGTATCCAGGATCCCGGCAACCTCGGCACGCTCGTGCGCAGCGCCCTGGCGTTCGGGGCGACGGGGTTCGTCGCGGTCGAGGGCGCGGATCCCTGGTCGCCGAAGGCCGTGCGCGCGTCCGCCGGCGCGATCCACCGGCTGTCCGTCGCGCGCGGAGCGGCCGATGACGATCCCTGCGGGCGCCTGCTCGACGCGGGTGTGCGCCTCGTGGCCGCGGTCGCCCTGGGAGGCCAAGCCCCCGAGCAGATCGACTGGCGCGGCCCCGTCGCGCTCGTGCTCGGTTCCGAGGTGAGCGGACTTCCCGAAGACATCGTCGAGCGCGCGACGGGCGTGACGATCGCGATCTCCCCCGCCGTCGAATCGCTTTCGGTCGCGATCGCGGGATCGATCCTGCTTGCACAAGCGGCGGCGCGGCGGCGCTCAGCGTGACGACGAGCCCGCCGCCCGCGCGGCGCGCGCTTCGGCCTGCGCCCGGCGCAACGCGCGCACGTGGGATTCGTGCTCGGCGAGCGTGCGGCTGAAGGCGTGCGAGCCGTCGCCCTTCGCGACGAAGAACACCGAGCCGTCCACGGCCGGATGCAACGCGGCGACGAGCGATGGCAATCCCGGCGACGCGATCGGTCCCGGCGGCAACCCCGCTCGCGTGTACGTGTTGTAGGGGTGATCGCGTTCGAGATCGACGCGGCGGATGTTGCCGTTCCAGAGCCCCTCGAGCTTCATCGCGTAGATGACGGTCGGATCGGCTTGCAGGCGCATCCCGCGCTCGAGGCGCAGCGCGTAGACGCCCGCGACGCGACCGCGTTCCGATGCGAGTCCGGTCTCCTTCTCGACGAGCGAGGCGAGCGTCACCGCTTCGCGCAGTGTGCGTCGCGAGCCGGCGATCTGCGACGCGTAGGGCGTCGCGAAGCGCGTACGGAAAGTCTCGACGAGACGGCGCGCGACGCGCGCGGGTTCGGCCCGTCGCGGGAAGCGGTACGTCTCGGGAAAGAGATAGCCCTCGAGATCCTTCGCGGCGGGATCCAGATCGGCGATCGGCGCGGGATCGCGGAACGCGGCGAGGAGCGCGTCGCGCTCCGCGACGCCCGCGTCCGCGAAGACCTGCGCCGTCTCCTCGAGATCGAGCCCTTCGCGTACGGTCACCGAGACGGTGAGCACGCGCCCCTCGCGCAGCCAGTCGAGCACCTGCAAGGGCGAGAGCCCGGCCGGCACCTCGTACTCGCCGGCCTGCAGCCGATGCTCGTCGCCCGAGAGCTGGAGGATGCGCAGGAAGAGCCACGCCGGCTTCACCAGACCGGCCTCCTCGAGTTCGCGCGCGATCTGGTCGGCATTCGCGCCCGGCTCGACGATCAGCAATGTCGATGGTGCCGAGGGATCGCCCTGCGGCGACGTCAGGAAGCGTCGTAGGGCGATGCCTGCCCCGGTAAGCCCGAGCGCGGCGAGCACGAGAAGGATCGCGACGGCGGCGAGGACCTTCTTCACGAGCGTTCCCGCTGCCGGCGGTCGAGGAAGACCTGCAGGATGAGCGTCGCCGCGAGCTTGTCGACGACTCGCTTGCGCTTCTTGCGGCTCACGTCGGCCTCGAGGAGAGTGCGCTCGGCCGCGACCGTGGTGAGCCGCTCGTCCTGGAAGTGGACCGTGAAGCCGCGTGTCTCGAGCTCGCGGGCGATCGACTCGGCGAGCCCCGTCTGCTCGCCGCGCGTGCCGTCCATCGCGAGCGGCAGGCCGACGACGGCCTCGGTGGCGTCGCGATCTTCCGCGAGCGCGCAGATCGCGTCGACGTCGCGCCGGACGCCCTTGCGCTCGATGACGGTCACGGGAAACGCCATGCCCGAGACATCGTCGCCCGCAGCGACGCCGATGGTCTTGGAGCCCACGTCGAGTCCGAGGATCGCGGCCATGGGGGCATTGTTCGGGCGTGGGGCCGTGCGAGCAAGCCGGAGAGCGGCACCGGTCGCGTGTTTGGCCGCCGGGATGAAGCGGACCCTCTCGAAAGAAACATTGCGGGACGGGCTTGACGAGTTATTCCGGCAGGAATAAACTGCGCCGCATTAATGCATACCATTCGCAACTGCTAATAATGAAGCTGTGTTCTCCACAGAAACAGAGAGACGTCACGCAGTAATGAAGCAGAGCACGGCGCGCACCGCCATCGCTCTCATTGGCTCTCAGTAGGCGGTAGTCGGGACTAGATGGGATCGCTTGGCCGGCCGATTCCAAGGAGCCTCACCCATGCGGAAAACAACAGGTTTCGCTCTTGCTCTCCTCCTCGCCCACGCGGGCTCCCTCTCGATCGCTTTCGCCTCGTCCGCGCGAGAGGGCGCGTCCCCGACCGGAGGAGAAGCGTCTGCGCCCGCTTCAGGGTCTGAACGTCCTGCCGCGAGATCGGAGGTGCGCGGCGTCATCTCCGACGCCGCTGGACTCGCGGTCCAGGGCGTCCCCGTGCGGATCGTCAAGGGGGCGGTCGCGCACGAGACCCGGACGGACGAGCGCGGCGCCTATCGCTTCGAGGTGCCTGCGGGGGAGTGGAAGGTCGAAGTCCAGCATCCCGACGCATTCACATCGGCCACGGTCGAGGTCGGTGAAAGCAGCGGCGCCACCGTCGACATCGAACTCCCCCTCAACCGCTTCCTCCAGACGATCGAGGTCACCGGGCGCGAGCGTGAGGATAGCTTCGCCGAGACGTCCTTCGCCGCGACGAAGACCGAGACTCACGTCCTGGACTTGCCGCACTCGATCGGCGCCGTGACGAAGGAGGTCATCGACGACCAGAACCTCATGCGACTCAACGAGGTTGCGCCTTTCGTCGCCGGAGTGAACGAGTTCTCGGTCTACGACGACCTGACGATCCGAGGATTCCGCAACTATGACGATCGCCGCGTCAACGGCATGCGCGCGTACAACAGCTTCTGGAGCCAGCCGCTCATCGCGCACCTGGAGCGCGTCGAGATCATCAAGGGGCCTGCCTCAGCCATGTTCGGCGACGCGAGCCCTGGTGGCACCGTCAACCTCGTCACGAAGAAGCCCCTCGGTGAGTCGCGGCGCGAGGTCACCCTTGACACCGGCAGCTTCGATCGCCGTTTCGCCGCCGTCGACTTCACGGGACCCGTTACGGAGAGCGGGCAACTCCTCTACCGCTTGAACGTCGCGGGCGAGGACTCGGAGTCCTTCCGCGATCGCTTCTTCCACGAGGGCTATGTCGTCGCCCCCTCGTTCAGCTATGTGCCGAGCCAGCGCACGCGAGTGAACCTCGACCTCGTCTACCACGACAACGACTCGGTCCTCGACCGAGGCCAGCCCAGCGTGCAGGGCGCGCGCGAACTCGGCTCGACGCCGATCGAGTTGAACGTGACCCAACCTGGCGACCGGCTCGACACGGTCACCTTCTCGGCTACCGTCTCGGCTGAGCATGCGCTGACCCCGCGCTGGAGCATCGCGGCCCAACACGCGCGCTACGAGTACGACGAGGAACTCGTCGAACACCGAATCTCGTCCTTCGAGACGCCCACCGTCCTGAACCTGCTCTTCGTCGACCGCGAGAGCGAAGCGACGGTCACATCCAACACCGTTTACTTGAGCGGGAAGTTGGAAACTGGTGCGATCAGCCATCGAGTCGTGGTTGGGGTCGATACATCCGACCGTGAGGACGCGAGCGCGCAGCGCCAGGCGAACGACATCGGCACCTTCGATCTCCTCGATCCCGAGTACCTCGATCGCGATACGGACTCCTATGCGACGTCCTTCGAGACCTGGGGAGGGAGGCTCGAGACGCTCGGTGTCTACGTGCAGAATCAGCTCTCGTTCGGTAAGTGGCGGGTGCTCGCCGGGCTGCGCCACGAGGATTTCGCGACGCAGCCTCTCGGCGAGGAGGCGCAAGAGCACGACGCCCTCCTCCCCCGGCTTGGCGTCGTCTACCGGCCGACGATCTACGACACGGTCTACGCGAGTTGGGTGCGAGGATTCGAGCCTCCAGCGAGCTGGCTCAACTCGCCTTTCTATGGGGGGCCCTTCGACCCCATTGACAGCACCCTCTACGAGGTCGGCTACAAGCGCATGGGAGTCGGGGGCCGCTTTCTGCTCACGGCAAGCGTGTACGAGATCAAGCAGACCGACGTCGTGGTTTGGGCGAACGACCTCGCGAACCCGGATCTTTACTACCAGCGCGGCGAGGAGCGGGCGCGCGGCGCCGAGGTCGAACTCAACGGGGCCGTCACCGAGCGCGTGCGCGTTCTCTTCAACTACGCGTACAACGACGCCCGTATCGTCGAAGATCCGGACCCGTCTCTCATCGACAGGATCAAGGAGAACGCACCCCAGAACACGGCGACGCTCTGGGCGCGCGTGCGGATCATGCCTCGGCTTTCCCTTGGTGGCGGAATCGTGTACGTGGACGATCGCCGCACCTTCGATACCGCCCTACGTCTGCCCGACTACGCGCTCCTCCATGCGGGCG
>CAZPJJ010000208.1:0-7224 GCA_964586535.1 uncultured Acidobacteriota bacterium
ATGCGATTCTCCATGCAGAGCGAAATCGCCGTCGCATCCATGACCTTGAGCCTTCGCGCGAGCACTTCTTCGTATGTGAGCTCCGCGAAGAATGTCGCGTCGGCGTGATTCATCGGATCCCGGTCGTAGATGCCGTCGACCTTCGTCGCTTTACAGAGAACATCGGCGCCGAGTTCGGCCGCGCGCAGCGCCGCGGCGGTATCCGTCGTGAAGAATGGATTGCCCGTGCCCGCCGCAAGCAGGAGCACGCGCCCCGACTCGAGGTACTCGAGGGCAACCCGCTGATCGAAGGGCTCGGCGATGCGCTCGATCGAGAGTGCCGAAAGTACCCGTGCGGAAACGCCCTCGGCCTCGAGAGCATCATGAAACGCGAGCGCGTTCATGACGGTCGCGAGCATCCCCATGTGATCGCCGGTGACGCGACCGACGCTTCCGCCCTGCGAGAGGCTCACCCCGCGGAAGATGTTGCCCCCGCCGACGACCAGCCCTATGCCGACACCGAGCCGGTGCACGGCGGCCACCTCGCGGGCGATGCGGCGCAAGACCTCGGGATCGACGCCGAAACCCTGGCGCCCGAGAAGCGCCTCTCCCGAGAGCTTGAGCAGAATGCGGCGATAGACCGGGGCGGCTCCCCGACTCGCATCATCACCGGAGGCTGCCGGTCCCATGCTGCCGCCTCCCGAGGGGAAAACGCCTCAGACTCCTTCGCCGAGCGCGAAGCGGCTGAAGCGGGCCACTTGGATGTTCTCGCCGAGCCGTGCCACGGTCTCGTGCATGAGTTGCTGCACGGACTTGTCGTTGTCCTTGATGAAAGGCTGCTCGAGCAGGCAGACCTCGGTGTAGAACTTCTCGAGCTTGCCCTCGACGATCTTGTCGATGACGTTGGCGGGCTTGCCCGACTCCGCCATCTGCGCGGCGAAGATCTCGCGCTCGTGAGCGAGCACGCCCGGGTCGACATCCTCGCGGCGGACCCAGCGCGGAGAAGCGGCCGCGATCTGCATCGCGATGTCGCTCACGAGGCGCTGGAAGTCGTCAGTGCGCGCCACGAAGTCAGTTTCGCAGTTGACCTCGAGCAGAACGCCGACGCGCCCACCCGGGTGGATGTACGCGTGCACGAGTCCCTCGCGAGTTTCGCGCCCGGCCTTGTCGGCGGCTTTCGAGAGGCCCTTCTTACGCAAGTAGTCGACCGCGGCCTCGAAATCGCCGCTCGTCTCCAGAAGGGCCTTCTTGCAATCCATCATTCCGACTCCGGTCATTTCCCGGAGCTTCTTCACGTCCTGCGCGGAGATGTCCATGGTGCTTCCTCGAGCGGGCTCAACGACCCGCGCGGCGATCGGTCACGAGCGAATCACGCCTCGGATGTGGGGCTTTCTTCCGTCGGCGCGTGGTCGGCACTGCCGTCGAATTCGGCCTCGTGGGAGCCGTGATCGGTTTCGCCGCTCTCGCGCGCATCGCGACCGCCGGGGCGGCGCCGCGGCGCGCGGCCGACGCGCTCGGTGCGCGTCGCCTTCCACTGATTGCGCCCCTCGATGATCGCATCGGCGACGAGCTTGGTGATCAGCTCGATCGAGCGAATCGCGTCGTCATTGGCGGGGATCGGGTAATCGATCAGCGTCGGATCCGAATTCGTATCGACGATGCCGATGACCGGAATGCCCAGCTTGTTCGCCTCGGTGACCGCGATGTGCTCGCGGCCCGTGTCGACGATGAAGAGGGCGTCGGGTCGACGGCTCATGTCGCGAACGCCGGAGAGAACCTTCTTGAGGCGATCGTGATCCTTGGAGAGCGAGAGTTTTTCTTTCTTCTTCAGGTGGGCGAAGCGCTTGTCGGTATCGATCTGCTCGAGATCGCGCATCTTGTCGACCGACCGCTTCACCGTCTGCCAGTTCGTGAGCATCCCGCCCAGCCAGCGCGACTGCACCGAGTACATTTCGCAGCGCTCGGCCTCGCGCGCGACGATGTCCTGCGCTTGGCGCTTGGTGCCGACGAAGAGAACTGTCTTGCCCTGCGAAGCCAACTGCTGCACGAACGTGAGCGCTTCCTGGAAGAGCCCGACAGTCTTCTGCAGATCGATGATGAAGACACCGCCGCGAAGCCCGAAGATGTAGGGCCGCATGCGAGGGTTCCAGCGCGCTTTCTGATGGCCGAAGTGGGCCCCTGCTTCGAGCATCTCTCGAAGCGAGACGGTGACGGTGCTGTCCACGATGCCTCCTGGTCGTCAGACGGCGCGCTTCCCGTTTGCGCTTTGCCGTCTTGGGGTGTCGCCGGACCGAGCGATCAGCGCTTCGAGAACTGGAAGCGCTTGCGGGCGCCGGGCCGGCCGTACTTTTTGCGCTCGACTTCGCGAGCGTCTCGGGTCAAGAAGCCCTGGGGCTTCAACGTGCCGCGAAACTCGGGATCGAACTCGATGAGGGCGCGCGCGATTCCGAGCCGCATCGCACCCGCTTGGCCGGAGAGCCCGCCGCCGCGGATGTTCGCGATGACGTCGAACTTCTCCTTGGTTTCAGTGAGCATGAGCGGTTGCTCGACAAGGAGACGGAGGGTCGGCTCGGGGAAGTAGTCATCGAAAGCGCGGCGGTTGATCTTGACCTCGCCGGTGCCCGGCCGAAGGTACACGCGCGCCACGGCTTCTTTGCGGCGACCCGTTCCGTAGTACTGCGTCACGCTCATCACGCGGTCCTCTTGCTGCGTTCGATCGGGGAGATGTCGAGCGGCTGCGGCTGCTGCGCCTGATGCGGATGTTCGGTGCCCGCGTAGACGCGGAGCTTCGTGTAGAGCTTCCGGCCGAGCGAGTTCTTCGGCAGCATGCCCTTCACTGCGAGTTCGACCGCACGGACGGGCTTCTCGGCGACGAGTTTGCGCGCGACGGTCTCGCGCATTCCGCCGGGGTAACCGCTGTGACGCCGGTAGATCTTCTGATCGAGCTTGCGCCCGGTGAGGATCACCTTGTCGGCGTTGAGGATGATCACGTGGTCGCCCGTGTCGAGAAAGGGTGTGAAGTGGGGCTTGTGCTTGCCGCGCAAATGGTGCGCCACGACGGCCGCCAGGCGGCCGATGGGGAGTCCGGTGGCATCGACGACCCACCAGGCTCGCGGGATCTCGCCAGGCGACGGAAAGAATGTCCGCATCACGATTCCTCGGTAGCACGCTCTGTCCCGGCGGGCCGCGGTTGCGGTCGCGGGGCTGGAGTCGAACGTCGAAACGATAAAAGGACTCAGGCACACGCCGCCCGGCGTGCGTGAGAGCCGGGTGAGACTACCCGCGGCCCTCGCAACTGTCAAGAAAGAGCCGGCAAAACGCAGCACCCGAAAGAGCTTAGCGGACGCAGGGGCGCGGCGCGTCTCTCATCGGGACGGCTCCCCTACCTCCCAAGTGTGGGGTCCGCGCAGGAGGGATCCCAGGTCCCTCGCCACAGACTTTCGTGCCATCTCCGCCTGTGCGTGGAAGTCTCGATCGAAAACCGGTGCCTCGACCGCCCGAAAGACTCCCAACGGAATCGGGAACTCCGGTCCCTCGAGGTGGGCGAGGCCGAATGCGGTGCCGGGGTTTGCCGACCGCTCGTCATGCACGGCAAGTCCAGAATCTCCCGCCCCTGCTCCGATGACCCGGTAGGCACCGTCAGGGCCTTGCGCCAGTCCCCGCCCCCCGCCCTCGCCGAAGCGCATCGCCTCGCCGTGGAGAAGGTAGAGGACGTTGTCGGTCCGGCCCGCCTTGCTCGTCACGTCCTCGAAAGCCCCGTCGTTGAAGATATTGCAGTTCTGCAGGATCTCGACGAACGCGGAGCCGGCGTGGGCCGCCGCTCGTTCCAGGATCTCTTGGAGGTGCGCGCCGAAGCGGTCCACCGAGCGGGCCACGAACGTGGCGCCGGCTCCGAGCGCCACCGCGAGGGGCCGGAAAGGCAGGTCGATCGAACCATAGGGGGTCGACGCGGTTCGCTTGCCCTGCTCGGATGTCGGCGAGTACTGCCCCTTGGTGAGCCCGTAAATGCGGTTGTTGAAGAGCAGGATCTTGAGATCGACGTTCCGCCGGAGCGCGTGCAGCAGGTGGTTGCCGCCGATCGAGAGTCCGTCGCCGTCGCCGGTCACGACCCACACGCTGAGGTCGGGATTCGCCAGCTTGATGCCCGTGGCAATGCCGGGCGCCCGCCCATGGACGGTGTGGAAGCCGTAAGTGTTCATGTAGTAGGGGAAGCGGCTCGAGCAGCCGATCCCCGAGACCACGACGAAGTTCTCGCGAGCAACGCCGAGCTTCGCGAAGACGGCCTGAACGGCAGCCAGGATCGCGTAGTCGCCGCAGCCGGGGCACCAGCGCACTTCCTGGTCCGACGCGAAGTCCTTCTTGGAGAGGGTCGGCTTGTCGGCCGTCGACACGGTCAGTCTCCTCGCGCCATTTCGAGGCGCGCGCGGATCTCCTCCACGCGAAACGGCGAACCCTGCACCTTTTGAACGCTCTCGGCTCGCAGGCCAAGACGCCCCTCGAGAACGAAGTGCAGCTGTCCGAGGTTGAGTTCGGGAACGATGACCCTGCGAAACGACTTCGCCAACTCCGCGAGCCCGCGGGGAAGCGGGTTGAGATGGCGGAGGTGCAAGCTCGCCACCCGTTGGCCGGCGGCGCGGGCCTCGCGCACGGCCTCGGTGATCGCCCCGTAGGTACCCCCCCAGCCGATCACCAGCACATCGTCGCCGGGCTCGCCGATCTCGAGCCGAGCCGCGGGGAGATCGTCCGCGATGCGCGCGATCTTCGCGGCGCGCATCGTCACCATGCGCTCGTGGTTCACGGGATCGTAGGAGACCTGCCCGCGCGCATCCTTCTCGAGCCCACCGATGCGGTGCTCGAGACCCGGCGTCCCAGGACGGATCCACGGCCGCGCGAGCGTCGCCTCGTCGCGGGCGTAAGTTCCCGCGAACCCTTGGCGGTCGCGTAGGTGAGCGACCGGGATCTCAGGGATCTCGTCCGCACGCGGGACGCGCCACGGTTCGGAACCCGAGGCCAGGTAGCCCTCCGAGAGCACGAGCACCGGCGTCATCGACCGGATCGCGATCCTCGCTGCTTCGAGCACCGTCCAGTAGCAATCGCCGGGAGAGCATGGCGCGAGCACGGGAAGCGGCGCCTCGCCGTGTCTGCCAAAAAGCGCCATGAGGAGGTCCGATTGCTCGGTCTTCGTCGGTAGGCCCGTCGAGGGTCCGCCGCGCTGAATGTCGATGACCACGAGGGGAAGCTCGGTCGTCACCGCCAGCCCGAGGATCTCGCTCTTCAGCGCCAAGCCGGGCCCGCTCGTCGTCGACACACCCAGACTGCCGGCGAACGATGCGCCGAGCGCGGCGCCGATCGCGGCGATCTCGTCCTCGGCCTGAAACGTGTAGACCCCGTAGTGCTTGAGTCTGCTCGCGCGATGGAGGACCGTTGAGGCCGGAGTGATCGGGTACGAACCCAGGAGAACCCCGAGACCGCTCTTCTCGGCGATCGTCGCGAGGGCGAGCGCGATCGCCTCGTTGCCGTCGAGGTTGCGATAGGTGCCTGGCGCCAGCTCTGCGCGGGGCACGTCGTAAACGGACTGGAACATGCGCACGGTGTTGCCGAAGTTGAAACCGGCGCGGAGCACCTTCTCGTTCGCGGCCGCCACGAGGGGCTCGCTCTTGAATCGATCGGCGATCCAACGCGCGGTCGGCGCGGGATCGCGTCCGTAGAGCCAGAAGAGCAGACCGAGGGCGAAGAAGTTCTTGCTGCGGTCGACCTGGCGCGCGGCGAGCCCGCTCTCCGCGAGAGCCTCGCGCGTCAGCTTGGTCATCTCTATCGCGTAGACGCGCAATCCCGCCAGCGAATCGTCCTCCAGCGGGTTGGCCGGGTAGCCGGCCTTCTTCAGGTTGTTCTCGTCCTCGAAGGCGTTCTTGTTCACGATGAGCACCCCGCCGGGTCGAAGATCGGCGAGGTTCGTCTTCAGAGCCGCGGGATTGAACGCGACGAGCACGTCGGCTCGATCTCCGGGCGTCATGATGTCGGTGGATGAAAACTGAATCTGGAATCCCGAGACGCCCGGCAACGTCCCCGCCGGCGCTCGAATCTCGGCCGGAAAGTCGGGAAGCGTCGCGAGGTCGTTGCCGGCGAGCGCACTCGCACTGGTCAACTGCCCGCCCGTGACCTGAATTCCATCGCCCGAATCGCCGGCGAGGCGAATCACGACACTTCGCAGGCGCTCGCGCAGCGGAGTCGCGTCGCTCGTGGTCATCGCTGTCCCTCCGCGGCATCCGGGACGGTCGCGTGTCCGGGCGCCTTCCACTCGATCAACGTGACGCGACGCGTCGCGCCGAGCACGTCCTCCAGGTCTCGGTCTCGGGATACGCGCAGTCCGCTCGACAGGGTGCTCCATGTCACGAGGCGGACTCGCTCGTCGTGGATTCGCTCGCGGCCGTCCACGAACCACCACACCCGCGCTTCGACCGGCAGCCCGTCCTCGCGCATCACGAGCACGAGCCGGCCGCCTCCGCTCGGTTCGATGACGAGCGCCTCGCAGCCGGCTGCCGCTGCCTCGCAGGGTACCCTCCCCGAACTCGCGACAACCGCACCAGCGACCACGTCCGCAGCGAGTACCGCCGGTTCGATGTGGGCGAGCGACGCGACGCGCCCTCCCGCCCCCGACGCCGCGGTCACCTCGCCATCGGGCATGATGGTCGCTCCTCCGCCGGGCCCGCGCTCGATCTGCATGCCGAGATCGCCGCGCGCGACGTCATAGAGCACCGAGCCATCTTCGGCGCGCTCGAGAGATGCCTCGAGAACTCCTTCCCCCAAGGGTGTCGGCTCCGTGATCCGGTAGCGGGCGGTATAAGAGCGAGGCGCGTCGCCGCGAATACCGAGTACAGCGAGGACACGCCGTGCGAGGGCGATCGTTGCCCGATCGACGGGCAATGAGTCCGCCGCCAGAGGAGCGCAGAGTTCCAGTCCGTTCACGCCGAAGCGAAAGCCCGTCGCCTCGCCCTCCAAAGAGTCGGGAATAGCCTCCCAGGGGGCATCGCCCGCGATCACCGCGAGGCGGGCCTCGACATCGAACACGGCGGCCGCAGCAGCGCGCACGTCGTCGGGACCAGGAGGCTTCGACCAGCGGCCTTCGGGTGGCCAGATTCCGGCTTCGTTGCCGAGGAGCGCCATCAAGCCCTGCTCGACGGACTCGCGGCGGGCTTTCGTCCGAGCGTCGAGGCGGGCTCGCGCGCGGGAGAGCGAGTCCGGCCG
>CAZPJJ010000209.1:0-7183 GCA_964586535.1 uncultured Acidobacteriota bacterium
CCTCCCGCGCCATCTCGACCGGCTCGACGCGCCGGCGCAAGAGAGCCGCGCCGCTGCGCCCGGCGTCGTGCCCGCGCGCGCCGACGTGGACCTGCCCGCCGGCCTCTCCCGCCTCGAGCAGGCCCAGGCGCGCGAGATCTTCGCGGCGCTCCGCGAAAGCGACGGCCGCATCGCCGGAGCCGACGGCGCGGCCGCGAAACTGGGCCTGCCCCCGACGACGCTGCACAGCACGATGAAGAGACTCGGGATTTCGCGCTCGCTCGACAAAGAAGCTCGCGGCGGATTCCGCGGCGCGCGCTGAACACGCCCGTTTCGGAGCCGTCACGCGGGCGCGCCGCGCTTCCGTGCCATGATCCCGGCAACCGGAGGGGACACGCGCGTAGCCCGAAGTGTCGTCGCGCGCACCTTCGCCCGACCCTCGCCCGAGCTCGTGGAGGTACCCATGCGACTTCTCAGCGCCGCCGTCGTCCTCGCCCTCGTCACCACGGGCTTCGTCTCTGCACAGGAGCCCAGCCCATTCATCGGCACCTTCGCGATCGCGGATGGCAGCGTCGTCCTGCGCATCAAGCCGGTCGCGTCGGGCTTCCATGGCGCGGTGCAAACCGCCGCGGGCTGGCTCGTGCTCGACGCCAAGGCGAACGGCGGAAAGCTCGAGGGCACCGTCTACACGCAGCCGCAGACGGTGCCGCTCGTGGCGGTGCCGATCGAGGGTGGACTCAATGTCTCCACCGCGGGCGTGACGACGATCTTCATGCGCGTCTCGACCGACCATCAGCTCGAGGGCGTCGATCTCTCACCGTACATGACGGCGGCGCCACAAGCGCCGTCCACCGGGCCCGGTCCGGATTTCGACGAGAGCTACTCGCAAGCCGATCCGGGGCACGCAACCGAGAACCGCTCCACGACGCCATCCGCCCCCGCCCCCGCGCCCGGTGCGGTCCAGCACTCCGACCCGGCGCTCTTCCAAGCGATCGCCGGCAGCAGGCTCGCGTACTACACGCGCACGTCGATCCTCAACGACAGCACGGCGAGCTCGCTCACGTTCGTCAGCTTCTGTCCAGACAGCCGCTTCTATGTGCAGACCGAGGGCTCGTTCAGCGTCGAGGGCTACGGCGGCAACGCGCAGGGAGCCAACCGCGGACAGCGCAGCGGGACGTGGCAGATCTTCCATGCGCAGGGCGTGCCGTCGCTGCGTCTCGTCTTCGCGGATGGCACCGTCAATGAGTACCCGATCAATCTGCAGGGGCTCTACGAGGGGCGCTGGCGCGTGGGCAACACGCAGTACGCGATCGAGCGCGGCAAGGCGGTCTGCTACTGACCACGGCTCGCGAACGCGCGTTGCGATCTCGCTTCTCGCTGCGGCAACGGCGAACACGCGCCGAGCGCGCGCGTGCGGAGTTCGCGCCGTAGGCTTCCGGCATGAGCACGCCGCTTCGCTCCCTCCCTCCCTCGGATCGCCCGCGCGAGCGGCTACTGCGCGTCGGCCGCGAAGCGCTCGGCGAGGGCGAGCTGCTCGCGCTGCTGCTGCGCCACGGCCATCGCGACGAGAGCGCGCTCTCGTGCGCGTCGCGGCTCTTGCAGCGCTTCGGCAGCCTGCCGCGCGTCGCTCTCGCCGACGCCCGCGATCTCGCGCGCCTGCCCGGCGTTGGTCTGGCGAAGGGCGCGTCGCTCGTCGCCGCGTTCGAGCTCGGCCGGCGAGTCAACGCGGCGTCCAACGTGGCGGCCGTCCTGCGCGGTCCAGCGGATGTCGCCGCCGCCGCGGGCGGGCTCCTCGCGGGGGCCACGCGCGAGCGCGTCGTCGTGGTCGTCGCGAACACCGCGCTGCGCGTGCTCGCCGTCGAGCGCGTCTCCGAGGGCGGCATCGACAGCGCGCTCTTTCCCGTGCGCGAGATCCTCGTCGCCGTGCTGCGCAACGACGGCCGCGCCTTCGCCATCGCCCACAACCACCCGTCGGGCGATCCCTCGCCGAGCGCAGAGGACCGCGCGACGACCGTCTGCGTGCGCCGCGCCGCCGAGGCGGTCGGGCTGCGCTTTCTCGATCACGTGATCGTGGCGGGCGAAGAGTGGCGGCGCGTCGAGGAAAGCTGAACGGCGCGGTGGCCCCGCGGAGGGGGCGAGCGCATGCGCCGCGATCAGGCGCCGCGCGACCTCCGTGTCAGTCGACGTCCGCCGCGCCCGTCGTGCCGCGCATGATCTGCTCGACCATCCGCTCGAGTTCGACCACGCGCATCTCGGCCATCTCTTTGCGCGCGTAGTACACGCGCGCGAGCTGGTCCTTCGCCGCGCCGACGACGCTCGTCAGCAGCGAGAGCTGCGCGACGAGTTCCGGCGCGCCCGCACCCGCGCTCGCCGCCTCGACGGTGACCGCCCACGCCTCGCGCTCGAGGACGTTGAGTGCGAGCTGCACCTCCTCGAGAGCGTAGCCCTCGTCCATGCGCTCCTCGGCGATGCGGCGGATGTGATTGACGAGTGCGGCGCTCTCGTCGGTGACCGAGCACACGAGGCGCTCGGCGAGAACCTCCGCGCGATCGCGCAGCACGTCGACGTCGGCGGTTCGGTAGTGGGGCGCGTGCGAGGAGCGCAGGCTCTCGAGCACGGCGTTGGCGAGGCGCGCTTGCGCGGCCTTGATCGCGGGAATCGTGACGCTGGTCATCTCGCACTCTCCTTGCGCGCATCGCGCCGCGCCGTGCGCGTGTCGCTGCCGGGGCCACGCGCCTGGCCGCGAAGCCGCCCGCCGGGGCCGGTGCCTGGCGTGCGGCCGATCGAAGCGAGTCTCTTCAGCACGCCGCGCATCGTCGCGCGGGGCGCGCGATGGGCGTTCTCTTTGCCGGGATAGATCTCGTAGAGCGCGCGGTAGGCGAGCGGCGTCATGTTCGGCATGACGACGTTCGCGCCGCGCGCGAGGCCCAGCTCGCGGCCCGCCGCGCGGTCGATCGTTGCGAGTGCGGTCGTGGCGGGGATGTTCGCCTCGGGGCAGACGAGCCTGGCGAGCGCGACGACCTTGAGCGCGGTTGCGGCGTCCGCCGGCACCTGCTCGCCATCGACGGCGACGAAGCGCGCGGGATCGGCGCCGAGCGGCGTCTCGGGGTGGGCGAGGTAGGGGCCGACGCCGATCATGTCGAGATCGAGCTCGCGGAAGAGCGCGACGTCGGCGGCGAGGGTCGCGTAGGTCTGCCCGGGTACGCCGACCATCACGCCGCTTCCCACCTCGTAGCCGAGCCCGCGCAGCCGCGCGAGCATCTCGATGCGGTGCACCGGCGCGTCGTCGGGGCGGCTCGGGTGGATCGTCGCGTAGAGCGCGCGGTCGGAGGTCTCGAAGCGCAGCAGGTAGCGGTCGGCGCCGGCTTCGCGCCAGAGCGCCCACGCGCGCTCGTCCTGCTCGCCGAGCGAGAGCGTCACGGCGAGACCCGTCTCGTCCTTGATCGCGCGGACGAAGCCCGCGACGCGCCCCGCGGTCAGCGCCGGATCCTCGCCGGCCTGCAGCACGACCGAGCCGCAGCCCAGCTCGGCGGCGAGCCGGGCCGTCGCAAGAATCTCGTCGTCGAGCATGCGATAGCGCGGGCCGGGCCGCCCGCAGCGCAGTCCGCAGTAGGCGCAGTGGCGGACGCAATGGCTCGAGATCTCGATGAGTCCGCGCAAATGGACCGCGTCGCCGACGTGCTCCTGGCGCGCGCGATCGGCCGCGGCCCAGAGCGTCGCGAGCGACGACTCGTCCGTTTCGAGCAGCCAGCCGAGGATCTCCTCGCTCGTCATGGCGGCATCGAGGCTCACGAGTCGCCTCCCGACTCGGCGGGGTGCGCGGCGCGGCGCCGCTCCGCCTCGCGCAGGGCTTCCTGTGCGGCGGGGAAGGGCGAGAGCGCGCGCTCGAGGATGCCGAGGCTCTTGGCGATGGCGATGCCGTAGTTCGTGACGGGCACGCCCACGCTGCGGCACTCGCGGATCCGGGCCTGGACTTCGGCGCGGTTCGTCATGCACGCGCCGCAGTGGACGACCAGCTTGAAGCGCTCGAGGTCGTCGGGGAAGTCGTGGCCCTGCACGTGCGCTATGTCGAGCGCGCCGCCGGCGTAGTGCGCGAGCCAGCGCGGGATCTTCACGCGGCCGATGTCCTCGGCGATCGGATGGTGGCTGCACGACTCGGCGATGAGCACGCCGTCGCCGGGGCGCAGCGCGTCGATCGCGAGCGCGCCTTCGACCTGCGTCGCAAGATCGCCTTTCATGCGGGCGAGGAGGATCGAGAACGAGGTCATCGCGACCGAGTCTGGCACGTCGGCGGCCACTTTGAGAAACGCCTGCGAATCGGTGACCACGAGCTTGGGTGGCCGCGCGAGCGTCGCGAGAGCGAGCCGCAGCTCGCGCTCTTTGACGACCAGCGCGAGCGCGTCGGCGTCGAGAAGATCGCGGATCGCCTGCACCTGCGGGAGGATCAGGCGTCCCTTGGGCGCTTCTTTGTCGATCGGCACGACGAGCACGACGACGTCGCCGGGCCCGACGAGATCGCCGAGCAGCGAATCGGGTCCAAGGTCCGCGCGCGGCGCCGCGCAGCGGATGGCTTCGCGCAGCGCCTCGATGCCTTCGCCCGTGAGCGCGGCGATCGGGACGGCGGGCACGGCGAGCTGGCGCACGTGCTTGCTCACCGAGGCAGGGACGGGCGCGAGGTCGGTCTTGTTGAGCGCGACGACGGCGGGCACGCCGCGCCGGCGCAGGTCGAGAACGAGCGACTCTTCGAACGCGCCGAACTCCGCTGCCTCGGCGACGACCACCGCGACGTCGAGGCGCGCGATCGAGCGGCGCGTGCGCGCGACGCGCTGTTCGCCGAG
This sequence comes from uncultured Acidobacteriota bacterium, assembly GCA_964586535.1. Taxonomy (GTDB): domain Bacteria; phylum Acidobacteriota; class Polarisedimenticolia; order J045; family J045; genus CAZPJJ01. The sequence goes on from CAZPJJ010000209.1 coordinate 4,818, forward strand.
CGCGCCTTCGTCGTCGAGTCCGGCGGTATCGACGAAGAGCACGGGGCCGAGCCCCGGAAACTCAGCGGCGCGCACGACGGGGTCGGTGGTCGTACCCGGCGTGGGCGAGACGAGCGCGGCTTGCTGGCCGAGGAGCGCGTTGAGCACGCTCGACTTGCCCGCGTTGCGGCGGCCGACGAAGCCAACGTGCAGGCGCACGCCGCGCGGTGCGGCTTCGGGGCTCATGGCCGTTCGCCTTCGCCAGGGGAGCCAAGGCGCATCACGGCGTCGGGGGCGATCGCCGCGTCGAAGTCCGCGGCGCTCATCAAGCCGAGCTCCAGCACGACGTCGCGGACGCCGCGGCCGCTCGCCTTGGCGAGCGCGGCGACGCGCTGCGCCTGCTCGTAGCCGACGCGCGGCACGAGCGCCGTCACGGTGGCGGTCGCGTTCAGGACGTGAGCGCGGCAGCGCGATTCGTCGGCGGCGATGCCCGCGATGCAGCGCGCCGCCAGCATGTCGTTCGCGGCGGTGAGGACGTCGAGTTCGCCGAGCAGCGCTTCGGCGACGACCGGCAGGAACGCGTTCAGTTCGAGCGAGCCCGAGGCGCACGCGATCGCGACGGTCTGATCGAGGCCGATGGCCCACATCGCTGCCTGCGCGGCGGCCTCGGGGATCACCGGGTTCACCTTGCCGGGCATGATCGACGACCCCGCGGCGACGGCGGGAAGCACGATCTCGCCGAAGCCCGCATCGGGGCCCGAGGAGAGCAGCCGCAGATCGGCCGTGATCTTGAGGAGCGTCGTCGCGTGCGTGCGCAGCAGCGAAGATGTCTCGACGAGCGCGTCTTGATTCTGCGTCGCCTCGAAAAGGTTCTCGGCGCGGGCGAGGCCGAGGCCGGTCACGGCGCGCGCCTCGTCGACGGCCTCGAAGACGAAGCGCCGCGGCGCGCCCAGCCCGGTGCCGACGGCCGTGCCGCCGAGATTGACGACGCGCAGGCGCTCCTCGCACTTGTAGACGCGCCAGCGATCGCGGCCCAGGGCCTCGGCGTAGGCGCCCATCTCGCGGCCGAGCGTGACCAGCGCGGCGTCCTGCATCTCGGTGCGACCGACCTTCACGACGTGCGCGAGCCGCCGCTCGGCGTCCTGGAACGCCGCCTGCAGCCGCACGATCGCCGCCTCGAGTGCGCGCACGCCGCGGATCGCCGCGATGCGCAGCGCGGTGGGGAAGACGTCGTTGGTGGACTGGTGGCGGTTGATGTCGTCGTGCGGAGAGACGCGCTCGTAGTGGCCGAGCGGTTCGCCCAGAAGCTGGAGCGCGCGGTTGGCGATCACCTCGTTGACGGCCATGTTGGTTGCCGTGCCGGCACCGCCCTGCAGCGCGTCGACTGCGACGTGGGCGAGCAGCTCGCCGCGGCTCATCTCTTCGCAAGCACGTTCGATCGCGTCGGCGGCGGCGCCGTCGGCGTCCCAGACGCCGAGCCGCCGGTTGACGCGCGCGCACGCGAGCTTGACGTCGCCCAGCGCGCGGACGAGGGCGGGATGAACGAGTCTTCCGGCGAGCTGGAAATTCTCGGACGCGCGCAGCGCATGGATGCCGAAGAGGGCGTCCTTCGGCACGTCGCGCCCGCCGAGAAGATCCGTTTCACGCCTGAAGAGCCCGTCCATCACGCGCCTTTCGTCGCGGCTGCGAGGTATTTCAAACCAGCACGTCGCGTCCCCCGCCGCGCACGCGCGCGACGAGCCGCTCGGCTTGCCTGCGCTCGGCGCCGTCGAGCGAGGCGATGCGGGCGTCGACGAGGGCGTCGCCGACGGCGCGCGTCTCGCGGGACGCGTAGTCGAGCAGGTACTCCGAGAACGTCGCCAGGCCGTTGGGTTCGCAGTGCATGCGAATGTCGCCAGGTTTCGCGAGGTCCATGAAATCCGCGCCCGTCCTGCCCAGCCTGTAGCAAGCCGTGCAGAACGAGGGCACGTAGCCGAGCGCGGCGATGTCGCGGACGACTTCGTCGAGGCCGCGGTGGTCGCCGAGCTGGAATTGCTCGCAGCTCGACTCGCCTTCGGCGTAGCCGCCCGGGTTCGTGCGCGAGCCTGCCGAGATCTGCGAGACGCCCAGCGCGAAGGTCTCGCGGCGGATGTTGGGCGTTTCGCGCGTCGACATGATGATCCCGGTGTAGGGCACGGCGAGGCGCAGGATCGCCACGATCTTGCGGAAGTCGAGATCCGAAACCGGGAAGGGCGGATGCAGCGCGTCGTCCGCTCCCGTGGCGGGCTCGAGGCGAGGGACGCTGACGGTGTGCGGCCCGCAGCCGTGGCGTGCTTCGAGATGCGCGATGTGCTGCATGAGCGCGAGCAACTCCCAGCGCCAGTCGAAGAGCCCGAAAAGGATCCCCA
>CAZPJJ010000210.1:0-7165 GCA_964586535.1 uncultured Acidobacteriota bacterium
CCCGGCGCTGCGCTTCGAGCACGCCGAGATAGTCGATCAAACCCGCTTCGTATTGCGAGGTCGCGAGCGTCTCCGCCGCGACCGCCTGGGTCACCGTGTCGGAGAGCGCGCGCATGCGGTCGCCGAGCAAGCGCTCGGAGGCCAGCGAGTCTTCGACTTCGCGGAACGCGTCGAGCGCGAGCGAGGCGAAGCGGTGCAGGGCCTCACGCGCGCGCGCTTCCGCGGCGTCTTCGGCGGCGGCGAGGCGCCCGCCCTGGAAGACCGGTTGCAGGACGTTCGCGACGAGGCTCCAGACGCGGAAGTCCCCGGAGAGGATGTCCTGCACCTCGTTGCTCGAGAGCCCGCCGTTGGCGGTGATTGCGAAGGAGGGAAAGCGCGCGGCGTGCGCCGCGGCGGTGCGCGCGTTCGCCGCGAGCGCGCGGTTCTGCGCGGCGGCGAGGTCGGGACGGCGTGCGAGCATCTCCGCCGGAAGTCCGGCGGGCACCGGGCCTGGTAGCTCGGGCAGGAGCGCTGGGACCGCGATCGTGCCCGCAGGGTAGAGCCCGCCGAGCGTCTCGACTTGGCGCCGCGCGCGCAACAGCGCATCGCGGCGCGCGGCCACCAGCGCCTCGGCACCGTGCTCGTTCGTCAGTGCGAGACGCAGGTCGAGCGGACCGACGAGGCCGAGTTCGTAGCGGCGGCGCACGCTCTCGGCGCCCGAGCGATAGCTGGCGAGCGTGCGCTCCGCGAGATCGAGTTGTAGCGCGGCCTCGGCCGCGGTGAACCACGCCTTGCCCGTCTGCGCGGCCAGCGAGAGCCGCAAGGCCGCGACATCGCGATCGGTCGCGGCGAACTCCGCGAGCGCGGCGGCGCGCGTGGCTCGGACGCGGCCCCAGAGGTCGGCTTCCCAACTCACGTCGAGCGACACGCCGTAGGTCGTCGCCGTGGTGCGCAGCGGCTCACCGCCGCTTCCGGGCACGGGCAAGCCGATGAAGGCCTGCCCCCGGCGTTGCGCGCTCGCTCCGATACCGACCTGGGGATAGAGATCCGCGGCGGCGATGCGCGCCTCGGCGCTCGCGGCGTCGACTCGCGCGGCCGCGGCGAGCAGATCTTGATTCGAGCCGAGCGCGCGCACGACGGCGGCGGCGAGCCCTGGATCACCGAAGCTCTCGATGAAGCGGGCTTCCGGAGCACCGGCGGTTGGCTCGCTCGTCCACGCGGGAGGCGCGGTGACGCCCGATTCTTCGAGCGCGGGTTTTTCGATCGTCGCGCATCCGGCGAGCACGCCGAGCGCCGCGACGCAGGCCACGATGCGGGGCTGTGTCATCAGCGGACCTCGTGAAGCGAAGGGGGGGCGGCCGGGGCGCGCATGCCCGCCGCGAGAAAAGGCACCATCAATCGCGCCATCTCGCGCGCCGCGTTCTCGCCCGTGCCGAGTTCGACGGCCCCGACGCCCAGGAGTGCCCGGGTCACGGGGTCGCCCATCGTGTGCACCGTGTGGACGAGCGAACCGATGACGAAATGCATGCGCGTCGACACCTCGGCGTCATCGAGGTGCGGAAGGCAGCGCGCGAGCGCGCGGTGGAAACGCTGGAAGACGGTCTGGAACTGCCGTACGAAGACCTCGCGCGAGAAGGAGCGCCGCTCGGCGTAGATGCGCCCCACGAGCGAGAGCTTGCGCGAGATCGACTCGTCGCCGCGACTCGTGGCCTGCAAGGCGGGACCGACGAACGCGAGGAGCACGCTCTCGAGTTGGGGGACACCCGGAGCCGTGGCGCTCTCGAGCGCGTCGAGCAGCCGCAATCGCTCGCGATTGATCGGGCCGATGAGCGCGTCGAAGACGGCCCCGACCAGCGCTTCCTTCGAGCCGAAGTGGTAGTGCACCGCGGCGAGGTTCACGCCGGCGGCCCCGGTGATCTCGCGCAGCGAAGTGCCTTCGATGCCGTTCTCGGCGAAGAGGCGCTCCGCGGCGTCGAGAATGCGCTCGCGCGTCGAGGGCCCGGTGTCGGGCGCGGTCGATTCGTTCATGAAGGGCTCCGGGGGGCTGGGCGAGGCGCGTCAGTCAAACGACCGTTTGAAGAGTAACCCGATCGCCAAACCTCGCAAGGACCCGGCGCTCGCTCCTTCCGCCGAGGCGTCCTCGCCGCGGTGGCGGGCCTTCGGGGCCGTCCGGCCTCGTCACGAATCCTATACTTGAAGCTCTGGTATAGATTGGGTATCCTCCTGGACGAGGTCGCCCATGAGAGTCAGCCCGCTCGAAGACCATTGCCTGCGATGTTTGGCGCGGATCGCCCGGGCCGAGGGCCGCGTGACGATCCCGCGTATCGCCGAAGCGGAAGGCCTGTCGGTCGAGAACACTGCCAAGGTGCTGGCCAAGCTGCGCGAAGTGGGACTCATCGAGAGTTTTCGCGGCAAGGACGGCGGCTACGTTCTCGCGCGGCCCGCGGCCCAGATCTCCATCTCGGATGTATTGCGGGCGATCGGCGGAGAGCTCTTCGAGTACGAGCGCTGCAGCGGGGCCGACGCGAGCGAGCCTTGCGTGCATGCCGGCGACTGCACGATCCGCCCGATCTGGTTCGTGCTCGGCGAGTTGATGCACGGTTTCCTGAATGCGATCACACTGGCGGACCTCGTCGACGACGAGCCGGCCGTCCAGGCCAAGCTGAGGTCCGTCCGGGATGCCCTGCGGCTGCCCGAGGCGATGCGGCGTGCCTCCGCCGCGCGAGCGGAGCCGCTACTGCTCGGCGCCCTGCCGGCGCGCCGCGCGGACGAGGGCGCTCACTGAAACCGAAGTCCCGCCCCGGCGGGTTGCGACGAGAGGAGGCCGCTCGCGAGAGCGAGCCCCCGGAGCGAGCACACCATGGATCCCCAGCCCGAAATGACGAGCGGCAGCGTCGAAGAACTCGCCCATCGCGAGTACAAGTACGGGTTCGTTTCCGACATCGAGCAAGAGCTGCTTTCGCCCGGTCTCAATGAAGACACCGTCCGCGCGATCTCCGCCAAGAAAGGCGAGCCCGAGTGGATGACCGAGTGGCGGCTGCGCGCCTATCGCCACTGGCTGACGATGGAAGATCCGCGCTGGGTGAAGGCCGAATTCCCCGAGATCGACTATCAGTCGATGATCTATTACGCCGCGCCGAAGTCCGCTGGTGACCGGCCGAAGTCACTCGACGAAGTCGACCCCGAGCTGATCGCGATCTACGAAAAGCTAGGCATCCCGCTCAAGGAGCAGGAGATGCTCGCGGGCGTCGCCGTCGACGCCGTGCTCGACAGCGTCTCCGTCGCGACGACTTTCCGCGAGAAGCTGAGCGAGCTCGGGATCATCTTCTGCTCGATGTCCGAGGCGCTTCGCGAACACGGCGAGCTCGTACGGCGCTATCTCGGCTCGGTCGTGCCCTACACGGACAACTTCTACGCCACGCTCAACTCGGCGGTGTTCTCGGACGGATCGTTCGTTTACATCCCAAAGGGCGTGCGCTGCCCGATGGAGCTCTCGACCTACTTTCGCATCAATGCCGAGAACACGGGACAATTCGAGCGCACGCTCATCGTCGCCGACGAGGGCGCGACCGTGAGCTACCTCGAAGGTTGCACGGCGCCGATGCGCGACGACAACCAGCTTCACGCCGCGGTCGTCGAACTCGTCGCGCTCGACGGGGCGCAGATCAAGTACTCGACCGTGCAGAACTGGTATCCCGGCGACGCCGAGGGCAAGGGCGGCATCTACAACTTCGTCACCAAGCGCGGCAAGGCGCACAAGGCGGCGAAGATCTCGTGGACGCAGGTCGAAACGGGGTCGTCGATCACCTGGAAGTACCCGAGCTGCATTCTGCTCGGCGATGACTCGATCGGCGAGTTCTACTCGGTCGCGCTCACGAGCAAGCGCCAGCAAGCCGACACCGGTACGAAGATGATCCACATCGGCAAGCGCACGCGCAGCACGATCGTCTCCAAGGGCATCTCGGCGCTGCAGGGGCAGAATACCTACCGCGGCCTGGTGAAGGTGGCCAAGGGCGCCGACGGCGCGCGGAACTTCTCGCAGTGCGACTCGATGCTGCTCGGCGACCGTTGCGGGGCGCATACGTTCCCCTACATCGACGTCGCGAATCCGACGGCGACGGTCGAGCACGAGGCGACGACGTCCAAGATCGGCGAGGACCAGATCTTCTATTGCCAGCAGCGCGGCATCTCCTCCGAGGACGCCGTGTCGATGATCGTCAATGGTTTCTGCAAAGAGGTGTTCAAGGAGCTGCCGATGGAATTCGCCGTCGAAGCCCAGAAGCTGCTCGGAATCAGCCTCGAAAACAGCGTCGGATGAGGATGAAGTGATGCTCGAGATCAAGAATCTCCACGCGCGCGTGGAAGGCAAGCAGATCCTGCGCGGTATCGATCTCTCGCTGAAGGCGGGGGAAGTGCACGCGATCATGGGCCCCAACGGCTCGGGCAAGAGCACGCTCGCGCAGGTGCTCGCCGGCCGCGAGGCGTTCGAGGTGACCGAAGGTGAGGTGCTCTTCGACGGGGAGAACCTCCTCGAGTTCGCGCCCGACGAGCGCGCTCACAAGGGCGTCTTCCTCGCGTTCCAGTACCCGATCGAGATTCCCGGCGTGGCGAATCTCTATTTCCTCAAGGCCGCGATCAACGCGCAGCGAAAGGCGCGCGGGCAGGGCGAGATCGACGCGAAGTCGTTCATGCAGCTCGTCCGCGAGAAGGCGAAGCTCGTCAAGCTCGACGAGTCGCTCTTGCAGCGACCGGTCAACGAGGGTTTCTCGGGCGGCGAGAAGAAGCGCAACGAGATCTTCCAGATGGCGGTGCTCGAGCCCAGGCTCTGCATCCTCGACGAAACCGATTCGGGGCTCGACATCGATGCGCTGCGCACGGTCTCCGAGGGCGTCAACGCGCTGCGCGGGTCCGAGCGCGCGATCCTCGTCGTCACGCACTACCAGCGCCTGCTCGATTACATCGTGCCCGACTTCGTGCACGTGCTCTCGGCTGGGCGGATCGTGCGCTCGGGCGGCCGCGAACTCGCGCTCGAGCTCGAGAAGACCGGCTACGGCTGGATCGAAGAGCAACGCGCCCAGGCCGGGTCTTGAGAGGCGAGCGATCATGAGCCGAGTCTCCACACCGACCAAGGGCCCGATCGAAGATTACCTCGCGCTAGTCGACGGCGTCGCCGCGACCGCGGTTCATCGGCTGAGCGAAGTTCGTGCGCAGGCTCGCGCGCGCTTCGCCGAGCTGGGATTTCCGCACGGCAAGCTCGAAGCCTGGCGCGAGACCAGTCTCGCGCCCGCCCTCGCGCGCACCTACTCGCACGCTGCGGCGGTGTCGCTCGATCGCGCCCGTGAGGCGCTGGCAGCGCTTCCGCACGCGAACCTGGGTTTGCCGCGCCTCGTCGTCGTCAACGGCCGCGTCGAGCCGGCGCTCTCGGACATCGACGACCTCGCGCTGCCGATCGGGTCGTTCGCCGGCTCGCTGGCGGAGGCCGCCTCGGCACGACTCGGCGCGCTGGACGCGGCGTTCGGCAAGTTCGCGCCCTGGAGCGAGCACGGAGTGCTGGCGCTCGCGACCGCGCTCGCGAGCGACGCCGCGGTCATCGCGCTAGGGCCGCGTACCGATCTCTCGAAGAGCCTGCCGATCCACGTCGTGCAGCTCTCGATTGCCGACGGCGCCGAGGCTGTCGTCGCGCCGCGGCTCGTGATCGCGGCCGCGCGCGAGGCGCGCGTTCACGTCGTCGAGACTTTCGTTGGTTGCGGCGACAAGCCGCACTTCGCGCTGCCGGTGACCGAGATCTCTGTCGGCGACGGCGCGCTCGTGACGCACACGCGAGTGCAGACCGAGCCGCGCGATGCGTTCCACGTCGGCTACGTCAGCGCCCATTGCGGCCGCGATGCGCACTTCGTCTCGCAGAGCCTCGCGTTGGGCGGCGCACTCGCGCGCGTCGAACTCGACGTCCGCTTCCTCGCCTCGGGTGCGCACTCCGACTTGCTCGGGCTCTACATGCCGCGCGGCACGCAGCATCTCGACAACCGGACGCGCATCGATCACGCCGTGCCCCTTTGCACGAGTCACCAGATCTACAAAGGGATTCTCGCCGAGCGCTCGAAGGCGGTCTTCAACGGGACGATCGTCGTCCACCAGGACGCGCAGAAGACCGACGCCCGCCAGCAGAACGACAACCTGCTGCTCTCGAACGACGCGCTCGTGCAGACGCGCCCGCAACTGGAGATCTACGCGGACGACGTCAAGTGCGCGCACGGCGCGACGATCGGCCGCCTCGACCCCGAAGCGTTCTTCTATCTGCGCAGCCGCGGCGTAACTCCGGGCGAGGCTCGCGCGATGCTCACGCGCGCCTTCGCGCACGAGGTGCTCGACAAGCTCGAGGTGCCGCGGCTGAGCGCGCTCGTGGACGAAGAGATCGACACGCTTTTCACCTAGTGAACGAGAAGCCGATGAGTGAAGATTTCCAGGCCGTCGACGTCCAAGCCGTGCGCGAGCGCGTGGTGGCCATCCTGCGCGAAATCTACGATCCCGAGATTCCGGTCGACATCTACGAGCTGGGGCTCGTCTACGACGTCCATGTCGCCGAGACCGGGCATGTCGGCATCAAGATGACGCTGACCTCGCCCGCCTGCCCCGTGGCGGGTTCGTTGCCTCCGGAAGTCGAGCAGAAGGTCGGCACCGTCGAGGGCGTCACGTCCGTGACGGTCGACGTCGTCTGGGATCCGCCCTGGGACAAGGACATGATGTCCGACGAGGCGAAATTCCAGCTCGGATTTTTCTAGAGCCGGAACAAAGCGACGCCTGGTCGTCATTCCTGACGGCGCGCGATTCATCGCGCCGCATTCCGCGTGGGGCCGTGATTCATGGCGCCGTATTCCGCGTGGGGCCGCGATTCATTGCGCCGCATTCCGCGTGGGGCCGCGATTCATTGCGCCGCATTCCGCGTGGGGCCGCGATTCATGGCGCCGCATTCCGCGTGGGGCCGCGATTCATGGCCCCGCATTCCGGGTAGGGGCGCAATTCATTGCGCCCGGATCGCCGCCGCAGGCGGCGACATCGCGTTCGTTCAGCGGTATGCCAAGAGCACGATGCCGAAAACAGGTCGCCGCCTTCGGCGGCGATCCGGTCGCCATGAATGGCGCCCCTACAAGAGCGCCCGCGGTGCATCGCACGGCGCGCCACGCGAAGG
>CAZPJJ010000211.1:0-7145 GCA_964586535.1 uncultured Acidobacteriota bacterium
GAGCTCGTCCAGGCGGGGTCGATCTTCGTCGGAGCCGACACGATCCTCGGCCCGCTCTACCTCGGCTATGGGCGCGCCGAAGGCCCCTCGGATGCCTTCTATCTCTTTCTGGGGCGGCTTTTCTGACGAACGCGCCCAGGCCGCGCGTTTTGTGTAGACTCCGAGTTCACGCGGAGGAGATCAGGAATGAAGAAGGACTTTCCCAAGACAGGGGACCTCGTCCCCGGCCAGGGCGAACTGCGCGCGACGTTTCACACCAATCGCGGCGCGTTCACGGTGACGCTTCTCGAAGACATCGCACCCACGACCGTGGCGAATTTCGCGGGCCTGGCAACGGGCCAGATCACTTGGACCGATCCGCGCACCGGCAAGCCCGGCAGCGGCGCGCTCTACGACGGCGTCGTGTTCCATCGCATCATCGATGGATTCATGATCCAAGGCGGCGATCCCACCGGCACCGGACGCGGCGGTCCTGGATACAACTTTGCCGACGAGTGCTCGCCCAAGGCGCGCCACGATGCAGCGGGCGTGCTCTCGATGGCGAATGCGGGCCCCAACACGAACGGCAGCCAGTTCTTCGTGACGCTCGGCCCCACGCCCCATCTCGACGGCCGGCACACGGTCTTCGGTCGCGTCATCGAAGGCCTCGACATCGTGAGCGCCATCGGCTCCACGCCGACCGACGCGATGGATCGCCCGCTCGACGCCGTCGTCATCGAGCGCATCACGGTCGCGCGCGTCTGACGGACGCGAAGCGAGGGCCGTACCGCGGCCCTCGCGCGACCCCCGCCTCCCGCACGCGGCAGGTCAGACACCGAAGAGGTAGTGACAGCTCTCGCATCCCTTGGGGGGCGGCCGCATCTCGCGACGGGCGTCGGCCTTGGCGCGGCTGAAGCCGCCCAGCGCCATGTGGAAGAGCCTGTCCTCGAGCTCCTTGTCGTAGGTGCGCACGCGGTCCTCGAAGCCGTTGCGGAAAACGCGGCACGGCGGCGACTCCCAGAGCTCCAGCGCGTCGGTCTCGAGAATCGAGCCGTAGTGCGTCTCGGGCATGACGACGTTCTTGCCGAAGAAGCACGTCGGCCCGCCGTAGGCTTGGCCGATGCACGGCGCGATGCGGCCGTCGTGGCGAATGAAGATCGAGTTACGCGGATCCTGTTCGCAGACGGGCTGCTCTTCCGGCGTGAACGCGAAAGCGGTCGTCTCGACGCCCAGCTTCCGCGCGCGGCGCCGCGCCCGTGAGAGGGCGCGCTCGAGGGCCCGCGTCTCGCGGTCGCCTTCGGCGCGGAAGAGCCCCAGATCGCGGCCATTCTCGCCGCGAATCACGTCGCACTGCTTGAAGTTGACCTGATCGACGCCGAGGTCGTGAGCGAGATCGACGATCGCTTCGAGTTCGTGCGCGTTGCCGCGCATGACGACGAAGTTGATCGCGAGGCGCGGCCGGCCGTTCTGCTTGAGCTTCGCGAGCGCTCGCAGATTGCCGGTGACGACGGCGAAGTTCGCGCCGCGCCTGATGCGCTCGTACGACTCCGCGGTGGCGCCGTCGATCGACATCGCGAGCCAGTCCATGCCGCTTTCGACGAGCTCCGCGGCCAGCTCGGGCGTCAAGAGCGTGCCGTTGGTGAGCAGGCCCGCATTGCAGCCCGCGGCCTTGGCCTCGCGCAGGCGGGCCGGCAGCGCGGGGTGCGTGAGCGGCTCGCCGCCGCCCGTAAAGTCGACCGCCGCGATCTGCGGTAGGTGCGGGCGAATGCGCTCCCAGATCGCGTCGGACATCAGACCTTCGCCGATCTTCAGTTGGCCGCGCAGCTCGGCCCACGGACACATCACGCAGTCCAGGCCGCACCGCATCGACGTTTCGAGCTGCCACAGGCGCCAGCGGCGCTCCTCGGGAGGAAGCGGCTTCTGCGGGTCGTAGCTCACGACGCGCGCCCGCAGCGGTTCGAGCATCGCGTCGATGCGATCGGGATGCTCGATGGCGTCGATGGCCATCTTCTTGCCGAGCGGGCTGAGCCAGTATTCACCCGATGCTCCATGGGCGACCTCGAAAACCTCCGCGGCCACCTCGGCCGGCGGGCGGCCGCGCTGTCCCGATGTGTCGATGCCCGCGCGATCGTGCTCGGAGAGCGCGTTGATCTCGAAGGCGGTGTTGATCGTGCCAGGGTACACGTTGATCACGACGATGCCCGAGCCTTTCAGCTCCAAGCGCATGGTGTTGGCGAGGATCGCGAGCGCGGACTTGCTCGCGCCGTAGACGCCCACACTCGGGATCGGAATGCGGCCCGCGCACGAGACGATGTTGACGATGCGACCCTCTCCCCGCGCGCGCATCGCGGGCAGGAGTTCGCGGGCGAGCGAGATCGGCGCGAAAGTGTTGAGCTGGAAAAGCTCGCGGACGCGTTCGTCCTGAGCCTCTTCGAGCAACGCGAAGTAGCCCATGCCTGCGTTGTTGACCAAACAGTCGACGCGGCCGTGAACCGTCTGCGCGGCCTGCGCGAGCCGATGGGCCTCGCCCGGTTCGGCGAGCCGGGTTTCGAGCATCGTCACGCGCGGCCGCTGCTCGGATGGCAAGCTGCTCACCATCTCCTCGAGACGGTCGGCGAAGCGGCCCGTGACGAGCAGGTGCGCCCCTTCCGCCGCGAAAAGACGCACGAGTTCGCGGCCGAGGCCGCCCGCGGCACCGGTCAGGAGAACGACTCGATCGTGAAAGGTGGTGGGCATCGCCGAGGCTCCTCGTGAGGATAGACCCGCTCCCCGAATGCGGCTTCCCTGTCGCTGCTCGGATAAAGAAAATTGCTTATGCAGCTAGGATCGACGTACGACTCCCCCCAAGGAGGTCGTCCCCATGCTGCGATCGGGCCCGCCAAACCGGCTCTCCTTCCGATGGATCGCGGTCGCTTTCGCCCTCTTTCCGACCCTGGGTTTCGCCGCGCCCCCTGAAGAGGTCGGGTCGCTCACGTGGGCCGACGCGGAGACCCTGACGTGGGCTTCGGTCCCCGAGGCCGCCACCTACAACGTCTATCGCACGCGGGCTTCCCTGCTCGTCCTCGGCGCATCGCCGCGCTGCCATGCGAACGACGTTCTCGAAACCTCGCTCCTGACGGCAGAGCTGCCCCCCGCGGGTGACGCATTCGCCTACCTCGTCGCGGCCGAGAACGACCTCGGCGAAGAAGGCTCACTCGGATCGACCGCCTGGGACGCACCCCGCGTCGCGATGGGCCAGTGCGACACCGTCCTTCGCCACCACATGCTGAGCCGCATCGCGCATGGCGGCGACGCGTGGTCGCGCGATCGACTCGCGCTTCTCGGCCCGACGGGCTTCATCGACGAACAGCTCGATCCGGCATCGATCGACGAGGCGAGCAATTTCGCGCTCGTCTCACGACTCACGCAACTCGAGCCTCCCGACAATCTCAACGAACTGGTCCAGGCGCACCTCGTGCGAGGCATGTACGGACGGCGGCAGCTCGAACAATCCGTGACGATGTTCTGGGACAACCACTTCAACGCGGATTGGACCGAGACGGCGGGTTTTCTCTACATCTATTACAACCCGGATCTCGACCCGAACTTCCCCGAGCGCTGGTTCCGTAACACGACCGATCTTCACCATCGCCAGTTCGAGGAATTCCGTGCGCTCGCCTTCAACGGGAACTTCCGCGACATCGTCTGGTCGTCGGCAACGAGCCCCTCGATGCTCATCTACCTCGACACGATCGAGAACAAGAAAGACGCACCCAACGAGAACTACCCGCGCGAACTGCTCGAACTGCACACCATGGGTGTCGACGGCGGTTACACACAGCAGGATGTCGAAGAACTCGCCCGCGTGCTCACCGGCTGGACGGTCTGCCGCAAAACCATCGCCAACGAAGGCAACCCGCTCGCGCCTTGCATCGATCCCTTCCTCGGCGGCGAGGGCGATTGGACGGGCCACTTCGACGTCAGCCAACACGATACCGGTGCGAAGGTCCTTTTCGCCGGAACGCCCTACGAGACGGTCATCCCCGACACGACGGCCAGCCCGTTGGACGGCGTGAACGACCTCTCGCTCGCGATCGACGCGATCGTCGCGCACCCGGCGACGCCGCGCTTCATCGCGCGCAAGCTCCTCGAGGCCTATGTCGTCGAGAACCCCGGCGAGCCGATGGTCGATGCCGTCGTCGAGCGCTGGAATCAGACGGACGGCGATCTGCGCGAAGTGCTGCGCGAGGTCCTCGAGCAGCCGGAGGCATTCTCACCCGACCTCGCCGGCGGCAAGATCAAGACGCCCTACGAGCACATCGTGTCGATGTACCGCGGCCTCGAGGCCTCGACGTTCTCCTTCAGCCTGCCCCTCATCGAGAACCAGCTCTACGTGATGGGGCACAACCTGCATCGCAATCCCGTGCCGACCGGCTATCCCGAGGCGGGTCGTCCATGGATCAACACGAACGCGATCCTCGACCGGCAGAAGTTCGGCATCGACGTCGCGACGAACGTCGCCTTCGGCGCGAACCCCGCGGGACTGGTCGCTGGAATGACCGACCCCAACGACATCGTCGCGTTCTTCGCGGATCGCCTCCTCGGCGGCCAGATCACCGGGGCGCAGCGCTCCCGGGCGCTCTCCTTCCTGACCACTGACGACGGCGGCGCCCCCGCGCCGCTCACCGCCGAGCGGATCAACGAGACGGCCGCGTACATCCTGGGCCTCGCCCAGTTCCTCGAGCAGTAGGAGGGCGCGCGATGAAATCGATGCGGAACGGTAGCCGGCGTTCGTTCCTCAAAGGCGCTGGTTTCGCCCTCGCGGGCGTGGGCATGGGCTCCGTCTTGCCCGGTAGGCTGATCGACTACGCCATGGCGTCGCCGGGAGGCAAGCGACGCCTGCTCTTCATCTTCTTGCGCGGCGGCAACGACGGCTTGAACACCGTCATCCCCCATGGCGATCCCGATTATTCGATCACGATGCGCCCGACACTCTATATTTCCCCCGCGCAGGCGCTCGACCTCAACGGCTTCGCTTCGCTGCATCCCGCGCTCGCGGACCTGATGCCGGCCTACGCCGCGAGCGAGCTCGCCGTTCTGCACCGCATCGGCTACCCGTCGATGTCGCGCTCGCATTTCGACGGACAGCGCATCTGGGAAAACGGCGATCCGGTGCGGCCCTTCCTCTTCGAGGGCTGGCTGGCGCGCTACGTACTCGAGAACATCGTCGCGATGGGCAGCCCCATGCCCGTCGTGACGGCGCAGGGCGCGACGCCGCTCGTCCTGCAGAGCGGCAGCGCCTCGTTCGTGAACGTCGCCAATCCAGGTGGATTCGATTACCAACTCGACCCCGTCAAGCGCTCCAAGTTCGAGAGCTTCTGGCGCGAGGACTACCGCGACGTCGTCGGCCTCGAGCCCTATCGTCCGCTGCTCTCCGAGACGGGGCTGCAGTTGATCGACACGCTCGATACCTACCGCGCGTGGGACCAAGCGAGTTGGAATCCTCTCGATCCCAACACCGGCCACTCGCTCTTCCCCGTCGACGAGGCCACGAACCCCGACGACCCCGCCGGACCGGGCGGAAAGAAGTTCTCCAGCAGCTTCTACCCGTTCTTCAACTCGCTCAAGATCTGCGCCCTCGCAATGCTCGAGGGTTCGGACACCCGCGTCACCGGCACCGAAATCGGCGGCTTCGACACCCACGACGGTCAGGGCACCCTGACAGGCGCCCAGCCCGCTCTGCTCGCGGCGCTCGCCTACGGCATCGCGTCGCTGCGGACGGTCCTCTCGGGGGCCGCGATCGACGATCGGTCCTATTCCCCGATCTGGTCCGACACCGCGATCGTCACGATGAGCGAGTTCGGACGCACTTCGCACGAGAACGCGAGTCTCGGCACCGATCACGGCCAGGCGACCTGCGTGTTCCTCGCGGGCGGCACCGTCTCCGGCGGCGTGTACAACTGCGATTCGTCGTCTTGGGAGCCGGGCGTGATCTTCGGCGTCGAGGGTCGCGACCTGCTCGGTCGCACCGACTACCGGTCGGTATTCTGGGAGATCCTCCGCGATCACATGCGCGCAGAGACCGCGCAGGCCAACGCGATCTTCCCGGATTACGATGCGCTCGGGCTCGAGGAACTGGGACTCTTCTCGTAGCTCTGGGCACGATGGCAAGCACCGCTCCGGCTGAACCACGCTTCGTCGCGGACGTCATGTGCGGCCGCCTCGCGCGCTGGTTGCGCCTGCTCGGCTACGACGTCCTCTACCGGCGCGACTGGCGGGACGACGAGATCGCTCGCGCCGCCGCCCGCGAGCACCGACTCGTGCTGACGCGCGACCGCGCCCTCACCGAGCGCCGCCTCGTGGAGCGCTTCGTTCTCGTCGCGGACGCCGACCTCGGCACGCAGCTCCGGCAGGTCGCGGCGGCGTGCGATCTCGACACCGGCCCGGAACGCCTCCACCGCCGCTGTCCCTCCTGCAACGCCGTCCTCGCCCCCTGCTCCGCCGAGGCCGTCGCCGGGAGGGTCCCGCCTTTCGTTCAGCGTACGTCGCGTACCTTCGCCCTTTGTCCGACCTGCGACCGCGTCTACTGGCAGGGCACCCAAGGAGACCGGGCGCGCACCCGGCTCGAGGAGCTCGTGCGGCCCTCCTCCTGAACGGCGGCTGGCCGGGGCGAACGACTGCGGAGACTCCTTTTCGCAGCCTTCCTGAACGCGGTCCGCGGCCGAAAATAAATGTTGACGGCCGTGCACCTTCCCCCTACTCTTAGCGGCCGCAGGGCGGCTAGCTCAGCTGGAAGAGCACCTGCTTTACACGCAGGGGGTCACTGGTTCGAGCCCGGTGCCGCCCACCAATCGAAAGACTCCTCGAAACGCCCGGAGCGGGGGCGTGGTGCAGTCGGTTAGCACGCAGGCCTGTCAAGCCTGAGGTCGCGGGTTCGAGTCCCGTCGCTCCCGCCAATCCTGGTCGTTTCGGAGTCGAGTCTTTCGAGTTCAGGTGAAAAAGTCGAAGTGCCGACGCCGCTGGGCGCCTGCGCCTGCTCCTGCTCCTGCGCTGAGCTTGTCGAAGCGCTGAGCGACGGCGGAGCGCCGAGCGACAGCAAGGCGCGGAGCCTAGTCGAAGCGCCTTCTCAGCCAGCTCCCGATGTCCTCGATCTCGCGCGGATGGACCGCATGCGGAACCTCGTAGCT
>CAZPJJ010000212.1:0-7140 GCA_964586535.1 uncultured Acidobacteriota bacterium
TCTCGAGCATCGCCGCAAGGTCGTCGGGCGTGCCGAAGGCGACGAGCGAGCGCGGATCGTCGACGTCGCGCAGCAGCCCGGGAGAGCCGGTGAGGAAGATGAGCTTCTTCGCGCCGAGCGCGGTCGCGAGCGCCTCGGCGACGGTGTCGGCATTGACGTTGAGCGGCCTTCCCTCGGCGTCGGCGGCGAGTGACGCGACCACGGGCACGTAGTGGTGCTCGACCAGACGCAGGATGAGCGCGGTGTCGACCGAGACGACGTCGCCGACTTCGCCGAAGTCGACGTCGCGTTCGACGCCGTCGTCGTCGCGCAGCCGCACGGGCGGGCGCTTCTTCGCGAGGATCAGCCCGCCATCGACACCCGAGAGCCCGACAGGCCGTACGCCGTGGCGGCGCAGCGCGGAGAGCACGTCGACGTTGAGCTGGCCGGCGAAGACCATCTTCGCGACCTCGAGCACCTCGGGCGTCGTGACGCGCCGGCCCGCGACGACGCGCGGCTCGAGGCCGAGCCTCTTGCTGAGCGCGGTCGCCTGCGGTCCGCCGCCGTGGACGACGACGACATGGATCGAAAGCGAATCGAGCAGCGCGATCTGCACCGCGAGGTCGAGCAAGGCCTCGGGATTGCCGAGGATCTCGCCGCCCAGCTTGAGCACGAAGGTCTGGCGGCGGTAGAGGCGCGTGTAATCGAGCGCGCCCTTGAGCGCCTGGACGAGTTCGTTCATCGCGACTCTCCGAGCAGCGCGAGCAAGAGCGCCCGCTGCGCGTGAAGGCGGTTCTCGGCCTGGTCGACGACGGCGGACCAGGGGCCGTCGAGCACGCCGTCCGTGGCGATCACGTTGCGGCGGATCGGCAGGCAGTGCATGAACACGCCCCGACCACCGCGCGTCGTCCGCATCTTCGCCTCGTCGATGCACCACGCCTGATGCGGCCGGCGCACCTCCGCCTCGGCGGCCTCGTCGCCGAAATGCGCGAGGCTCCCCCAGCTCTTCGCGTAGACCGCGTCGGCTCCGGCGACGGCGGCGCTCTGGTCGTCCGTCACGGCGACGCGCCCGCCGTTGCGTGCGGCAATCGTCTCGATCGTGCTCATGTCGTCTGGGTCCAGATCGAATCCCTGCGGCCGCGCGATGACGACTTCCATGCCGAGACGCGCCGCGGCGATCGCCGCCGAGACCGGCACCGCTGTCGGAAGCGGTTTCGGGTGCCAGCACCACGTCAACACGAAGCGCTTGCCGGCGGGCTCGCGCAGCTTCTCCTGCAGCGTCAGCGCGTCGGCGAGTCCCTGGCAGGGATGTCTGCGCGCGGACTCGAAGTTGATCACGGGCACGCCCGCGTAGCGCGCGAAGGCGTGGATCGTCGCGTCCTCGCGCGCCTCGGCCCACGTCGCGCCCTTGGGGAACGCACGCACGCCGAGCGCGTCGGCGTAGCGGCCGAGCACAGGCGCGGCCTCGGCGA
This sequence comes from uncultured Acidobacteriota bacterium, assembly GCA_964586535.1. GTDB lineage: Bacteria > Acidobacteriota > Polarisedimenticolia > J045 > J045 > CAZPJJ01. Next base: position 1,452 of record CAZPJJ010000212.1, read on the forward strand.
TGTGCTCGGCGGCGCCGCCGTCCATACGCACGCCGTGGCGGGTCTCGAACGCCCACACGCCGCGGCCGGGCTCGATCGTCAGCGCGTGCCCGCCGTGGCGGAGCATCGCGACCTCGAACGACGCGCGCGTGCGCAGCGAGGGATCGAAGAAGATCATCCCGAGCACGCGCCCGCGCAGTTCGTCGCTCCGGCGCACGGTCTTGCAGCGCGCCGCGCTCATGAGCAGCGCGAGGATCTCGGCGTCGGTCCAGTCGTCGGTGGCGAGGAAGTTTCTCGGTGGCATGGAAGGCCCTCAGGCGAGCACCTGCGCGAGTGCGCGCAGGAAGATGTCGATCTGCGCGTCCTCGAGGACGAGCGGTGGAAGAAGGCGCAGGACGCGCGGATCCGCGGCGTTACCCGTGAGGATGCCGCGCTCGAAGAGCGCGCGTTCGACGGACGCCGCGTCGCGGTCGAGCACGAGGCCGAGCAAGAGCCCGCGCCCTTGCACGCGCTCGACTCCAGGGATCGTCGCCGCGCCGCGCGCGAGCCGATCGAACGCGCACACCGCGCGCTCGGCGAGGCGTTCCTCGACGAGGACGTCGAGATTCGCGGCGGCCGCCGCGCAGGCGACGGGGCCGCCGCCGAAGGTCGTACCGAGATCGCCCGCGCGCAGTCCCAGGACGAGCCGCGGGGAAGCAAGCACCGCACCGATCGGCAAGCCCGCGCCGAGCCCCTTCGCGAGCGAGAGCGCATCGGGCATCACGCCGTAGCTCTGCGCGGCGGTGAACGCGCCCGTGCGCCCGCAGCCGCACTGCACTTCGTCGAAGACGAGTGCGGCGCCGTGCTGGTCGCAGAGCTCACGCGCGCGCTGGAGGAGCGCGGGATCCGCGTCGCGCGCGCCCCCGAGTCCCTGTACCGGCTCGATGAACACGGCGGCGACGCTCTCGTCGACGGCCGCTTCGAGCGCGGCGAGGTCGTTCCAGGGCACGACGCGCGTGAAGGCGGTCAGCGCGCGGCCGGCATCCGTCGCCTCCGCGAGCGCTCGGTACTTTTTCATGCCCGAGAGCGCGAGCGTCGCGAGCGTGCGCCCGTGAAAGCCGCCATCGAAGACGACGACCGTCGCGCGGCCCGTCGCGCGGCGCGCGAGCGCGATCGCCTGCTCGTTCGCCTCCGCCCCCGACGACACGAGAAAGATCTGCCGGCAGGGCTCGGGCGCGAGCGCGGCAAGCTTGGTGTAGAGCGCGTCGCGCGCGTCGATCGGCAGCGCGTTCGAATAGAAGAGCAATGCGTCGACCTGCGCGTGGAGTGCCGCGACGACGCGCGGATGGCAGTGCCCCGTGACGGCGACCGCGTGACCGCCGTAGAAGTCGAGGAAGGCGCGGCCGTCGGCATCCCAGAGCTCGCATCCGCGGCCGCGGACCGGCCGCAGCGGCAGCCGCTTGTAGACGGGCATTTCGGCCGGATGGTCGAGCGTGGTCAGCACGGGTAGATCCCCGCGAACTCGAGTCCGGCGTCCTCGGGGATGCCGAGCGCGAGGTTCATCGCTTGTACCGCTTGGCCGGCCGCGCCCTTGACGAGGTTGTCGATCGTCGCGACGACGACGGCGAGCCTGCCGCCCTCGCGTGCGACCGCGTGAAGATGCACGAAGTTCGTGCCGACGACCGCCGCGAGCTCCGGTGGGCGCGCGAGGACGCGCGCGAAACGCGAGTTCTTCCAGTGCGCGCGCAGGAAGCCGTTCGGATCGTCGAGCGGCTTCGTCAGCGGAACGGTCAACGTCGCGTGGATGCCGCGCACGAGGGGCGCCGAGTGCGGAAGCAGGCGGCACGAGAGGTTGCGCTGCCCCGTCCACGCTTGCATCTGCTCGTCGATCTCGCCTTCGTGGCGGTGGCGATCGAGCGAGTAGCCGAAGTAGCTGTGCGCGCGCACCGGGTGGTGCGTCGTGCGCTTCGGCTCGACGCCCGCCCCGGTGGAACCCGTCGCCGCGACACAGGTCGGCGCCTCGCGGATCAGACCGCCCTTCGCGAACGCGTGCAGCGCGAGGAGCGTGGCGGTGGCGAAGCAGCCCGGCACCGCGATGCGCGATGCGCCGCTCAAGGAAGCGCCGGCCACGTCGGCGAGGCCATAGACGAACGACGTGCGATGCGCCGGTGCGCGGTGCGCGCCGTAGTGAATCTCGTGCAAGTGCGCATCTTTGATGCGGAAATCCGCGGCGAGATCGATGACGAGCTTGGGCTTGGCCTCGTCGAGTTCGTCGATCAGGTCCTGCGCGCGCCCGTGGGGCATGGCGAGGAAAACGACGTCCGCCCAGCGCGCTGCCGGTTCCGGATCGGTGCGTTCGAGCCGTGCATCCGTCAAATGCGCGAGCGACGGGTGCACCGCGCCGAAGGTTTCGCCCGCGCGGCTCTCGGAGAACGCGCGGATCGCGCGCACGAAGGGGTGGCCATGGAGGAGCCGCAGCACTTCGCCGCCGACGTATCCGGCGGCACCGATCACGGCCACTTTGAGTGCTTTCGCTTCAGGCGCGGGCACGGAGGGCCTCCAGCACGACGCTGACGAGAGCGCGCGCGTCACGGCGGGCGTTGTGCGCGGGAAGGCCGAGCTTCTCGCGGATGAAGCGCGTCCCGACGTCGTTGTCGGTCGCGGGACCGGAGATCGCGGCGGGCGTCAGGCCGAACATCTCGTCGAGGACGCGGCACGCGCCCCACGCACCGACTTGATCCGGCGCGCAGACGACGAGCGCGGCCGAGAGACCAACGAGGGCCGCGTCGTGAAGGATCGTCGCCACGCCGTACTCGCCGAGAATCCCGTCGCCGAGTTCGGCGACGATCACGTCCGGCTTGGCCTGCCGCTCGAGATGGTTGAGCAGGCCGCGCGCTGCGGGCAGCACGTCCGACTCGCGCGTCGAGACCATCCCCGCGTCGTCGAACGAGAGCCCGATCGTCGCGCCGGCGTCCATCATCGCCAGCGTGTCGCGGCGCAGCGAGACGCCCGTGAGCTTGACCGCGCCGACCGAGAGCCCCTCGCGCGCGAGACCGCGCACGAGCTCGGCAGCCGCGACCGTCTTGCCGGAGTTCATGCACGTGCCGGCGACGTAGATCACCGGCGTGCGACAGGTGAGCACCTCCGCGCGCTCGATCGAGCCCTTGCCGATCGACGCCGGCGTGCCGACGCGATCGCCGAGCCGCGGGAACGAGAGGATCGCGCCGAGCACCTCGGCCTCGAAGGGTGGACCGAGGTCCTGGTTGCCCGCGGTGCATCGGCCGAGCACGCCACCCATGTTGAGCACGTGCACGCGGTCGCCCGGAACGAGCGCCTCGGGAACGACGCCCTCGTAGCCGCGCAGCGCGCGCCGCGTGCCCAGCGTCCCCGCGATGACATTGCCCGCGCGCAGCCGCACCATGCGGCCGGAGGGAATCTCGAGTTGGTCGTAGGTCGACTTGTCGGTGAGGACGCGCACCGCGAGGACGTAGCCCTCGCGACTGACGACGTCCGGGCCCAAGAGCACGTCGTGCTCGACGTGCGCGTTGCGCGCCGAACTCGCGATGAAGTCGAGGCGTTGTCGCGTGGTGTTCGTCATCGGTCCGCCTCCACCCCGCCCCTGCGCGCCGCGAGCAGCGAGGGCACGGCCGCGAGCTTCGCGAAGGCGCGCGCTTCGTCGCCGTTCCAGAGCGCATTCTCCTCGCCGTAGGTCGCCACGCCGGTGTCCATCAAACCGAAGGGCGAGCGGACGCCCGTGACCTGGAAGCGGCCCGGCGCGCAGCGCAGGCGTGTCTCGCCGGCGACGCGCGCCTGCGAGTGATCGATCATCGCCGCGATGTCGTGCATCACCGGATCGAAGGCTTGGCCCTCGTGCAGCCGGTCGCCCCAGAAGCGCGCGACGTGGTCCTTCCAGAAGAGCTGCCAGCGCGTGAGAACGAGCTTCTCGAGTTCGCGGTGGCAGGCGATCAGCGCGAGCGCGGCCCCCGCCTCGAAGCCGATGCGCCCCTTGATGCCGAGCACGGTTTCGCCGATGTGGATGCCGCGGCCGATACCGTACGCCCGCGTGATCTCGCCCACGCGTTCGACGAGTGCCGGCCCCGCGCAGGGCACGCCATCGATCGCGACCGGCAGCCCCTGCTCCCAGGCGATCACGACGTCCCGTGGCGCCGACTCGCCCCGGTTGTCGTCGTCGCCCCACGCGTCTTCGGGAGGCGCGGCCCACGGATCGTGCGTCCACGCCCCGCCGAGCGTCGTGCCCCAGAGCCCGCGGTTGATCGAGTAGCGCGACGCCCCCTGCGGAACCGGGAGGCCACGCTCCTCGAGATAGCCGATCGCGCGCGGGCGCGTCAGCCCCAGGTCGCGCACCGGCGTCACGATCCGCACGCCCGGCAGGAGCACGCGAAACGCGATGTCGAAGCGCACCTGGTCGTTCCCGGCGCCCGTCGAACCATGCGCCACGGCGGAGGCGTCGAGATCGCGGACGACGCGCGCGACCTCGAGCGCCTGCTGGGTGCGCTCGGCGGCGACCGAGAGCGGGTACACCTCGCCGCGGAGGACGTTGCCGCGGATCAGCGTCGCCACGAAGCCGTCGTACACCGCTTGGCGAGCGTCGATCTCGTAGTGCTCGGCGACACCGAGCCGACGCGCCTGCGCGGCGATCGCGTCGAGATCGTCGCGCGTGGCCCCGCCTGTATCGACCGTGACCGTCACGACCTCCGCGCCCTCGGTTTCGCGCAGCCAGACGGCGCAGAAGGACGTGTCCAGCCCGCCGGAGAACGCCAAGACCACCTTCGCCATCGCGACTCCCACCTGCCGCTCGCGCCGGGCTTCGAAGGAATGCCGTGTCGCCGGGATTGGCACGCACGGCACGCCCGCGGAGGGGGCCCGCCACGGATCGAGGCTGCATAAAAACAGGAAGCGCGAATCTTTATCCAAGAATGCACGAACGTCAAGGAGGAATTGAGCCGATCCGGCGTCACATCTGAATTTTCCGAGACCTGACTATTCACGCGGGCTCTCACAGCGGGGGCGACGTCGTCGTGTGACAAGTGTTAACTCAATGTGACAATCTTGTGCCTTTTTGTCACATAGCTGTTACACTTCCTGCAGTCAGAGCCAGAACCTCCCCCCGGTAGGCCGAAGGGGAGAATGGCTCGGGAGTCAGGCCATGAACACCGCGACCATCCGCACCCTCGTCACTCCCATCGACGGGTCGCCACTCTCCGAGCGCGCCTTGCCGCTCGCCGAAGAACTCGCGCGTCGTCTCGACGCTTCGATGCTTCTGCTCTCGGTGCCGCGCCCGGGCAACGGCAACCTCGCCGCCATCGCCGAGCCTGATTCCAGCCTCGCCGTCGGCGCCAAGGACCCGAGCGCCCGCGCCCGCGAGCGCGCCGCGCACTACCTCGCGGATCGCGCCCGGCGGCTCGCCGGGCATCGTCCCAGCGTTGCCGTCGAGACTCTCGTCCACCACGACGACGAGCCCGCGCGCGCCATCGTGCAGACCGCCGAGTCCGTGCCCGACGGCATGATCGTCATGGGCTTCCACGGCCGTAGCGGGCTTTCGCGCTGGCTCTTCGGCAGCGTCGCCGAGAACGTCCTGGGCGGAACCAGGCGTCCGCTCCTGCTCGTGCCGGCCGAGGCCGAGTACGTCCCCAAGCGCATCGCGCGCATCCTCGTCGGCCTCGACGGCTCGGACGACGCCAAAGCCGTGCTTCCCTACGTCGCCGAGATC
>CAZPJJ010000213.1:0-7124 GCA_964586535.1 uncultured Acidobacteriota bacterium
CCGCGCTCGCTCGTCGCCTTCGGCACGCCCGACGACCTTGCGGCGATGCTCGAGAGCGGGGCGATCACGGCCGGCATGCGGCCCAAGGTCGAAGCGTGTCTGCGCGCCGTCGCCAACGGCGTCAAGCGCACGCACATCATCGATGGCCGCGTGCCCGACGCGCTCTTGCTCGAGCTCTTCACGGGTTCCGGGTCGGGGACGATGATCGTCGGCCGCCGCGAGATGGACGACTACCGCGAGCACGAACTGTGAGCGAGGACCGCACCGCCTCCGCGCTCGCGCGCGCTTTCGTCCGCACGCCCTCGATCTCGGGCGAGGAAGAAGCGGTCGCGCGCCTCGCCGAGGACTGGTGCCGCGCCCAGCGGCTCGCGGTGACGCGCGACGACGCGGCGGTGTCGGTACTGCTCGAGAGCGGGCACCCCGGCCCTTCGCTGCTCCTCGCCTCGCACTTCGACACCGTGCCGCCGGGCGAAGGCTGGGAGGTCGATCCGTTCGCAGGCGTCGTCGAGGACGGCATCCTGCGCGGCCGCGGTGCCGTCGATGCCAAGAGTGCGCTCGCGGCGATGTTCGCCGCGGCGGCGCTGCTGCGCGCACGAGGACTTCCCCGGCGCGGGCGGCTCGTCGTGCTCGGCACCTACGGCGAAGAGACCCGCGACACCTCGATGCCGCGCGCGCTCGCGCGGCTGCCCGGGCCTCCCGACGCCGCGATCGTCGGCGAGCCTACCGCTCTCGAGCCCTGCGTCGCGCAGCGCGGGCTGCTCGTCTGCGAGGCCCGCTGGCATGGCGAGCAGATGCACGCCGGATGGGCCGCCGAGCTGCCCGAACCACCCGCGTCGGCGATCGCCGCGGCCGCGCGCGATCTCGCGCGGCTCGCGGAGCTTCGCTTCGAGCGGCGCGACCCGTGGCTCGGCGCCGTCGTCGTCACTCCGACACAAGTGCACGCGGGCGTCGCCCGCAATGTCACGCCGCCGCTTTGTGAGGCACTGCTCGACGTGCGTACCACGCCCGCCTACGAGCATGACCAGATCCTCGCCGCGCTTCGCGCGACGCTGCGTGAGGGCGAGGTGACCGTCGCCAGCGACCGCCTGCGTCCCGCCGCGACGCCCGAGGGCTCGGCGCTCCTCGCGGCGTTCGAGCGCGTGCGTCCGGGCGCGAAACGCTTCGGGTCGCCGACCTGCTCGGACTGGACTTTCCTGCGCGGTGTCGATGGCCTGAAGCTCGGGCCCGGCGATTCTCGTCTCTCGCATACCGCGCACGAAGCGATTCCACTCGACGAGATCGACGCCGCGGCCGAGCTCTACGCCGCCGTCGCCGAGGAGTACTTGCGATGACCACGACGCTTTGGGGACCAGGCGACGCCCCGCTCGATCCGCGCGTGCTCGCCTACACCGCGGGCGAGGACCGCGCGCTCGACCAGAGGCTCTTGCCGTGGGATGTCGTCGGCTCGCTCGGACACATCGAGTCGCTGCGTCGCGCCAAGCTGCTCACCCCTCGGGAGCACGAGCGGCTGCGCGCGGCCCTGCGGCGCGCGCTGCACCTCGTGCAGGAAGGCGCGCTCACCGTCGCGGCCGGCGACGAGGACGCGCACTCGGCCCTCGAAAAGTACCTGGTGCAGACGCTCGGGCCGCTCGGCGAGAAGGTCCACACGGGGCGCTCGCGCAACGATCAGGTGATCTGCGCGCTGCGGCTGCTCGCCAAGGACCGCCTGCTCGCGATTGCCGACGCCGCCCTCGACGCCGCGGAAGCGCTCACGGGGTGGGGCGCGCGTCACGCCCGGGTCGTCTTTCCCGGCTACACGCATCAACGCCGCGCCATGCCATCGACGATCGGTCTCTGGGCGGGCGGTTTCGCCGAGGCGCTGCTCGACGACCTCGGCCCGCTCGACGCCGTGCTCGCGCTCACCGATCGCTCGCCTCTCGGTAGCGCTGCGGGCTACGGCGTGCCGCTGCCCCTCGATCGAGGAGCCGCCGCGCGGGCTCTCGGCTTCGCGTCGGTGCAGCGCAACGTGACGGCGGTCCAGGCTTCGCGCGGCAAGCTGGAGACGCAGACGATCGCTGCACTCTGGGGTTTTGCCTTCGATCTGGGAAAGCTCTCGTGGGACGTGATTCTCTTTTCGAGCGAGGAGTTCGGCTTCTTCGCGCTGCCGCCTGCGCTCGCGACCGGCTCGAGCATCATGCCGCAGAAGCGCAACCCCGACGTATTCGAGATGACACGCGCGCGCGCCGCCTCGCTCGACGGTGTGCTCGTCGAGGCGATGGCGCTCGCCGGCGGACTGCCCAGCGGCTACCACCGCGATCTGCAGTCGACCAAAGGCGCGTTCTTGCGGGCGCTCGATTTGCTCGACGAGATGCTGCGCATGGTCGCGTTCGCGGTGCCCGCGCTCGGAGTCGACGAGGTGCGATGCAAGGCCGCGCTCTCACCCGAGCTCTTCGCCACCGACGAAGCGCTAAGGCGCGTGCGCGAGGGGGTGTCCTTCCGCGGCGCCTATCGCGAAGTCGCGAAGGAGCTCGCTGCCGGCGAGCTGCCGCCGCTTCTGCGCGCAAAGGACGTCCTCGCGGCGCGCACCCACGAAGGCGGGGCGGGAAACCCGGGACTTCGCGAGTTGGCTCGCGAGATCGCGCGCGCCCGTGCCCGCGTGCGCGCCCGGAGGCGGCGCTTCGACGCCGTGCTCGATCGGCTCGTGCGCTCGCGGCGCGGGTCGGCCGCGCGACGGGAGGCGCGGTCATGAGCCCGCTCCTCGCCGAACGCCGCCGCCGCGCCCTGCGCTCGCTCGTGGCCGAGCACGCAATGCGCACGCAGGACGAACTCGTCGTCGCCCTGCGCGACCTCGGCTTCGAAGCGAGCCAAGCCTCGGTCTCGCGCGATATCGCCGCTCTCGGGCTGATCAAGGTCGATGGACGCTACGCCCTGCCGCTCGCCGCACCGGCTCTCGGCGCCGATCCGCTCGCCGACCGCGTTCGCGGGCGCGTCCTGGCCATGCGCGGCGCAGGGCCGAATCTGCTGGTCCTCGAAACGCCGCCCGGCGAAGCTTCGTCGGTTGCTCTCGCGCTCGACCGGATCGGCGTACGCGGTGTCGCGGGAACGATCGCCGGAGACGACACGATCTTCGTCGCGATCGGCGACGAAGGAGACATGGCGGGCGTCTCGCGACGCATCGGGGATCTGGCCGGCCTCGCGCCTCTGCGCCAGCGAGCCTGAGACCGGCCCGAGCCCTCTTCCGCCACGCGCTATTCGCCGGAGTCCTTGGGTTCGTCCGCGTCGCTCGTCGTCTTGATGCTGACGCGCTCGCCGATCACGACGAATGTCACCTTGCCATCCTTGGCCGCGTAGCTCCACGTCTCGACCGGGCCGAGCTTTCCGCGCTCGCTCGGTTCGCCGAGCTTCTCGAGCAGCTCGCTCTTGCGCTCCACGCCCTCGGCGCGTTGCAGGATGTCGTGCTTGCTCGGCTTGCCGCACGCGACGAGCGCGAGCGCGATCAAGATCAGGGCGCCAGCGCGCCACAGTCGATGAGTCATGGCTGGATCCTCCGGCGGGCATTCTAGCTTGGGCGGTCGAGAGTTCTGAGTCGGTATCGCAGGGGTGCCCGCCAGATGGGCCGCGCGTCCGCCTACAATCCCCCCGTGCGCGGCGGCGGATCGTTGACGCTCGGGATCGGGGTCGCCCTCGTCGGCGTCACCTGGGTCGCACCTCGCCCCCTCGTTCTCCCGATCGGGGATGCCGCGCCCGCCCTGGTTGGACTCGTCGCAGCCGCCGCCGTCGCGCTCGCGGCGCGATTCCGCCGCGGGCGTCTCGCCGTCTCGTCGTTGCTCCTGCTGCTCCTCGTCACACTCCTGCGCGATCCCGCGCTCATCCGTCTCGACGACGAGCCATGGGCGAGGCGCGGACTCGCCGGCGCCCTGGCGCTCGCGTTGACCGTGCTCTCGTTCGCGCGCGACCGTCCGCTCTTCGCGCGGCGCACGCTGGCGCTCGCGCTCACGCTCGCGATCCCCGCATGTCTCGCCGCCGCCGCCGGCCCGGAGGCGCGCCGCGAGCTGGCAGGGATCGCTTGGCCCACGCCCTTCACTGTCGTCGCGGTCGCGGCTCTCGTACTCGCCGGCCGCTTCGCTCTGCGGCGCACCGCGTTCGACGCCGTGCTACTCGTCGGCATTCTCGGGGCCGCCGCTGCTCATCAAGTCGCCACGGATGTCGCGCGCTCGCAGGCCGTCGTGCTTGCGGTGGCGGTCGCGCTGCTCGTGGGGTGGGCCGAGGAGACGTATCGACTCGCCTACCACGACACGCTGACCGGCCTTCCAGGCCGGCGCGCCCTCGACGAAGCCATGACGCAGCTCGGAGAGCGCTACGTGATCGCGATGCTCGACGTCGATCACTTCAAGCGCTTCAACGACCGCTTCGGCCACGACGCCGGCGACCAGGTGCTGCGCATGGTCGCGAGCGAGATCGCGCGCGCCGGCGGGGGCGGCGAGGCGTTCCGTTACGGCGGCGAGGAATTCACGGTGCTCTTCGCCGGTGCGACGATCGACGAGGCGCGGACCGCACTCGAAGAGGTGCGCCGGGCGATCGCCGAGCGCGTCTTCGCCCTACGTGCACCCGATCGGCCGCGCAAGCGCCCCTCGTCGCCCCGGCCCGCGGCGAGGACGATCCGTACGCATGTCACCGTCTCGATCGGTCTCGCCGCTCCGAATGCCAAGCGCTCCACGCCCGCCGCCGTCCGCGAGGCGGCGGATCGGGCGCTCTATCGCGCGAAAGATGCCGGGCGGAACCGCGTGCTCTCCGTCTGACTCTTTTGTTATCACTCATGACAGCTCTTAGTCTGTGGAATATTGCAATAAACGGCGGCTTGCGTAGACTCTCGATCGAGCGGCCCCGATCCAAGACGTGAGCCGCCCGCGAGGTGCCTATGGGCAAACGGATCTTCCTCTTCATCGCGACCAACATCGCGATCGTCGTCACGATCTCGATCGTCTTCTCGCTGCTCGGCATCGGCGGATTCATCAGCCCCGAGGGGCAGCTCCTGCTCCTACCGCTGGCGCTTTTCTCGCTCATCTGGGGCATGGGCGCGGCGTTCATCTCGCTGCTCATTTCGCGTTGGATGGCCAAGCGCGCCTACGGCGTGCAACTCGTCGACGGCCGCTCCGGCAACCCCACGCTCGACTGGCTCCACGCCAAGGTCGCGGAGCAGACGCGCGCGGCCGGCCTGCCGATGCCCGAAGTCGGGATCTACGAATCGGACGAGGTCAATGCCTTCGCCACGGGACCGTCCAAGAGCAAGGCGCTCGTCGCCGTGTCCACGGGGCTCTTGCGCCGCATGGACCGCGAAGGCGTCGAGGGCGTGCTCGCCCACGAAGTCGCGCACATCAGAAACGGCGACATGGTGACGATGACGCTCGTCCAGGGCGTCGTGAACGCCTTCGTGATTTTCATCTCTCGCGTCATCGGATTCGCGGTCCGTCAGGCCGTCGATGCCCGCATCGCATTCATGGTCGAACTCGCGGTCGTCATCGCTTCGCAGATCGTGCTCGGGATCCTGGGTTCACTCATCACCGCGTGGTTTTCTCGGCAGCGCGAGTTCCGCGCCGACGCGGGCGGCGCCGAACTGGCGGGCGGCCGCGCGATGATCCGCGCACTCGAGCAGTTGGGTCGCAACGCGGAACTCGTCGACGATGCGCAGCCGGCAATGGCGAGCCTGAAGATTGCGGGGCGACGAGGATTCCTGCGCTTCTTCTCGACGCATCCCGATCTCGAAGTCCGCATCGCGGCTCTGCGTTCACGTTACGCCGCCTGACTCGACCGGGACTCGCCCACGCCGCCACGAGACCACCGACGGAGCCGGTGACGCCGATCGTCACCGGCTCTCGTCTTGTCGAAGATCTCGCCGTAGCATGCCGGCGGAGGCGAAGATGCGCAGCGACCCCATCTACCTCGACTACAACGCGACGACGCCCCTCGATCCCAGAGTCGCCGAGGCCATGCTGCCCTACCTGCGAACGGGATTCGGCAATCCATCGAGCGGGCATGTTTTCGGCATCGAGGCGCGGCGCGCCGTCGAGGCGGCTCGCGAGCACGTGGCGGCACTCATCGGCGCCGAGGCCGACGAGATCGTCTTCACCGGCGGCGGCACCGAGTCCAACAACGCAGTCATCAAAGGCGCGGGCACGGATCGCGCCATCGCCGCGCGCCACATCGTGTCGTCGGCCATCGAGCACCCCGCCGTGCTCGAGCCGATCGAGGCGCTGGAACGCGAGGGCCTGCACGCGACGATCGTTCCCTGCGACGACAAGGGACGCGTCGATCCTGCCGCGATCGGCGAGGCGCTGCGTCCCGAGACGGTGCTCGTCACGGTGATGCACGCCAATAACGAGGTGGGCGCGCTGCAGGACATCCCGGCGATCGCCGCGCGCGCGCACGAGCGCGGAGTGCTCGTGCATACCGACGCAGCGCAGTCCGTGGGCAAGGTGCCCGTCGACGTGAACGCGCTCGGTGTCGACCTGCTCACGATCGCCGCGCACAAACTCTATGCACCGAAGGGCGTCGGCGCGCTCTATGTGCGCCGCGGCACCGCGCTCGCGAAGTTCCTTCACGGCGCGGGACACGAGCGCAATCGCCGCGCGGGCACAGAGAACGTGCTAGGAATCGTCGGACTCGGACGCGCTGCGGAGATCGCGCGCGAGCGGCAGGAGCGCGACGCATGGTCGGCGCGCGCCCTGCGCGAGCGCCTCTTCCGCAAGCTCGGCGAGCACGGTCTCGATCTCGTTCGCCACGGCGATCCCGAGGCGACCTTGCCCAACACGCTCTCGGTCGCGTTTCGCGGCGTGCGCGCTCCGCTCCTGCTCGAGGAGATCGGTGACCGCGTCGCCGCGTCGCTGGGCGCGGCGTGCCACGCGGACGGCGTATCGATGTCGACGGTGCTGCGCGCGATGGGCGTCCCGCTCGATGTGGCGCTGGGCACGATGCGCTTCTCGGTGGGCCGCTTCACGACCGAAGACGAAATCGACCGCGCCGCGGCGATCGTCGGCGAGGCCGTGCGCGCGGGCCGTTGCCGTCTCGAAGGCGAGGTGTGAGGTGCCTCCTCGTCAGCCTTCGTCCAAGACGTTAGCCTTCCGTCCGCTCGATGCTTCGACATGGTC
>CAZPJJ010000214.1:0-7105 GCA_964586535.1 uncultured Acidobacteriota bacterium
CCAGGAGCAATGCGGGCCCGCGGACGCGGGCCTCGGCGGGAAGGGGACGGCAGGTGACCGCGTCGAAGCCCGCCTGGCCGATGTCTTCGGCGAGGCGGCCGGGATCGAAGCCCGGGTGGACGTGGCCCATCTCGTAGCGGAAGTCCTCGCGTTCGTGATGGAGCAGATCGACGACGACGAGGCGCCCTTGAGGCTTGAGGATGCGCGCGGCCTCGCGCAACGCTTGCGCCGGCGCGGGCACGTAGGTCAGCGCGAGGAGCATCAAGGCGGCGTCGCAGGAGGCACTCTCGATCGGCAGCGCCTCGAGTTCGCCGGCCCGGACGTCGACGTTGCGCGCGTGTTGAAGAGTGCGGCGTGCGGCGTCGAGCATGGCGCTCGACGCGTCGACCGCGAAGACGCGGTCCACTCTTTCGGCGAGGGCGCGGGAGAGGACGCCCGTCCCGCAACCCAGATCGGCAACGACCCACGACGCGGGCAGCAACGCGGCGAGCCCCGCCGCTTCGTAGGCGCGGCCATAAAGGTCGGCGCGCACGTCTTCCCAGCGGGTCGCGGCACCGGCGAAAAACGCGTCGGCGCCGGCCCGCCGCCGTGAGAGCAGTGTCGACAGGCGCAGCGCGTCGTGCTCCGCCGCGGTCCACTCGCGAGTGCTCTCGCGGGCGAGCGACCAGAGCCGGCGCGCGCCTTCGTCCAGCCCAGAGGACAGGCGGTAGAGGTGGGACGTGCCGAGCCGCCGGCTCTGGAGCCATCCGAGATCGGCCAGAACCCTCAGGTGCCGGCTGACCGTCGACTGAGGGAGCTGCACGATCTCGCAGATCTCGGCGACGCCGAGTTCGTGGGCTTCGCAGAGCAGCAGGATCCGCAGCCTCGTCTCGTCGGCGAGGGAGTCCAGGCGCTCGAGGAGCGCTTGCGTGGGGAGGGATTTATTCATCCGAATATCCGAATGAAAGGATACATCAACCCCTGCGGTTCGCAAGTCCCGTACCCGGTGCGGAGTTCCTGGGCCCTGACCACTGGTGTCCGCGGGCCGCCCGCCCGTCCGCGCCGTGGACGGTCGCCCGGCGGGTCTGGGCGGTTGCTCTTATCCTGAACGGGGTTTTCGCTTCCATCAGGAGTCGGCTCATGGATCAAAAGCCGGCGGGTCGACGGCCCCGCCGTTTTCTCGAGTGCGCGGCGGTCCTCTCGGGGGCCCTTCTCGCCTTCTCGTGCGGTTCGACCGACGGCAGCCCGTCCAAGGGCGAGGGCGGATCGGCGCGGACGGCGCAGTCCGGCGACGCCGCTGCCGTGCGAGTCGAGCCCGTCGTTCGCGCGGCGATGTCGGATCTCTACTCGACGAGCGCGACGCTGCGCGCGCAGCGAAGCGCGACGATCACGGCGCGAACGCGCGGCCGCGTGCGCGCTCTTCTCGTCGAAGAAGGCGACCGGGTGCGGGCCGATCAGGTGGTGGCGAGACTCGAGGACGACGAGCAGAAGATCGCTTTCGAGCGTTCGACCGCCGAACTCGCCACTCTCGAACGCGAACTAGCGCGTCTCGAGCGGCTCTTCGAGGGCAAACTCGTGAGCGAAACCGAGTTCGAGAAAGTGCGGCGCGACGCCGAGACCGCGCGTCACGGCGCGGCCCTCGCCGAACTCGAGTTGAGCCGCACCGAGATTCGCGCTCCCTTCGACGGCGTGGTCGTCGACCGTCTCTTGGACGTCGGCGCGACGGTCGCCGACGGAACGGCCGTCTTCGAGATTGCCGATCTCGATCCGCTCGAAGCGGACGTCAGCGTGCCGGAGCGTCACGTGGCGCGTCTCGACGCGGGCCAGCGGGTTCGGCTCTTCGCGGACGCGACCGGGCTCTCCCTCGAGGCTCGCGTGCTTCGCATCGCTCCCGCCGTGGATCCCGAGACGGGAACGGTCAAGGTCACGCTTGCGGTCGACGCGAAGTCCGGACTCCGTCCCGGCGCTTTCGTTCGCGTCGAAATCGTCAGCGACACTCGCGCCGATGCGCTGGTCGTGGCGCGCCGCGCGCTCGTCGCGGAAGGGAGCCGCTTCCGGCTCTTCCGCGTCGCCGAGGGCGAGGAAGGCATGGTCGCCGAGGAGATCGAAGTGCGGCCGGGATACGAAGAGCGGGACCGAGTCGAGATTCGCGAGGTTCTCGGGGGCAAGGCGCTCACCGAGAACGATCGCGTCGTGGTGCTCGGGGCGCCCGCGCTCACCGACGGTGCCGCCGTCGAGATCGTCGAGAACGGCGCGCTTCAGGGCGCCGATGCCGATCGCACCGCCACGGCGTCGCCGCCGCCGCGGGGATGATCCGTGTCGCTGCCTTCACGCTCCGTCGACCGGCCGATCGCCGTCCTGATGACGACGCTGGCGGTTTCCGTGTTCGGTCTTCTCTCGGTCCGATCGCTCGAAGTCGAACTCCTTCCCGATCTCTCCTATCCGACCCTCACGGTGCAGACCGAGTATCCGGATGCTGCTCCCGAGTCCGTCGAGCAGTTCGTGACGCGCCCCGTCGAAGAGGCCGTCGGCGTCATCCAGGGTCTTCGCGACATGCGTTCCGTCTCGCGCGCCGGTCTCTCCGAAGTGGTCCTCGAGTTCGAGTGGGACCAGGAGATGGACTACGCGGCGATGGAAGTGCGCGAAAAGGTCAATCTCGTCGAATTGCCCGATGAGACCGAGCCGGCGCGCGTGCTTCGTTTCGACCCGTCGCTCGATCCGATTCTTCGCGTCTCTCTCGCCGGCGACCGGTCCCTCGACGAGCTTCGTCAGTTGGCCGAGCGCTGGGTCAAGCCGAAGCTCGAATCGGTGCGAGGCGTGGCTGCGGCGCGAGTGCGCGGCGGACTCGATCCCGAGATCGTCGTCGAGGCCGACCCCGAACGGCTCGCCGCGCGTGGTCTCGCTCTCGCGGATCTGGAAACCGCGTTGTCCAACGAGAACGTCAATCGACCCGGCGGCATCGTGAAGGACTGGGGCGCCGTTTACCTGATTCGCACGCTCAACGAGTTCGAAGATCTCGAGCAACTCGAACGCACCGTGATTCGCGACACGGCGCAGGGCGTCGTCCGCGTCGAAGACGTAGCGACGGTGCTGCGAGGTCATCGCGATCGCGATGAGATCACGCGCGCGGCGGGGCACGAGGCGGTCGAGCTCGCGATCTACCGTGAGGGTTCCGCCAATACCGTCGCCGTCGCGGACGCCGTCAAAGTCGCCCTCGACGAACTGCGCGCGGAGTCGCGCGCGGACCTCGAACTCGTCCTGCTATCCGACCAGTCGCGCTACATTCGAGCGGCGATCGCGGAAGTCTGGTCGGCGGCGCTCCTGGGCGGCATTCTCGCCGTGCTCGTCCTTTTCTTCTTTCTGCGGGACATCGGCACGACGAGCATCATTGCCCTCTCGATTCCGACGTCCGTCATCGCGACCTTCCTGCCGCTCCAGCAGGCGGACGTCACGATCAACATCATGTCGCTCGGCGGTCTCGCGTTGGGCGTCGGCATGCTCGTCGACAACGCCATCGTCGTCCTCGAGGCGATCGACCGTCATCGCCAGTCGGGACTCTCGCGGCGCGAGGCCGCTCAGCGAGGAGCCTCGGAAGTCGCGGGCGCCGTGACGGCGTCCACCCTCACGACGGTGGCGGTTTTCCTGCCGATCGTCTTCGTCGAAGGCATCGCCGGACAGCTCTTCTACGACCTCGCCGTGACGATTTGCCTCTCGCTTCTGGCGTCGCTCGTTGTGTCGCTGACGGTCATCCCTGCGCTCGCGGGGCTCGCTCCCAGCACCGAAAGCGCCCGCGCGCGCCGCACGCTCTTCGCGATCGACCGGCACTTCGATCCCGAGCGGCCGCTTCCCTGGACGTGGCGGTTTCTCGGGCTCGAATTGGCACCCGTCGGCGACGGCGTGGGGAAGACGAGCCTTGCCCTGACGATCCTGCTTTTTCCGCTCCGGCTCGCGTTGCTCCTTGTAGCGCTCCTCATCGGGCTCGGTTGGCGGGTTCTTTCGCGAGCGTTCTTCGCCCTGACCTGGCCCGCCTCGCGCGGCTTCGATGCGCTCCGCGCCGCCTATCCGGGCTGGCTCGCGGCGGCTCTCCGCGGGCGAGTCTTCGTTCTCGTGACGGCTTTCCTGCTCTTCGGCGTCTCGCTCTTCTGGATCTCGCGGCTCGGCACGGACCTCGTTCCCGTCCTCGCGCAGGGCGAGTTCGCGTTCCAGCTGCGGCTTCCCGAGGGCACGCCGATCGAGACGACGGCTGACATCGTCGAGCGGATCGAGAGTTCGCTCGTCGGCGATCCGGCGTTCGAACGCGTCTTCTCGGTCGTGGGCAATCTCCCGTCGACAGCCTCGGGCCGGCAGACGACCGGCGAGAACCTGGCGCAGATCTCTTTCGTTCTCGCGGAGGGCGCGACCACGGAAGCCGAGTCGAGTGCCGTCGAACGCGTGCGCGCAACGATCGCCGACTTTCCTCGCCTCGACGTCGAACTCGTGCGGCCGTCGATTCTCGCCGTCAAACCGCCGATCGTCGTCCAGCTTTTCTCGGACGACCTCGACGAGCTGACCGTCGCGGCGGATCGCGTCGTGGCCGCGCTTTCCGCCGATCCGCAGCTTCGTGATCTCGCGAGCAGCGCGGAGCCAGGCAGTCCCGAGATCCGCATCGTACCGCTGCGGGATCGCATGGCCGCGCTGGGCGTCAGCGTTGCGGATCTTGCCGGATCGCTGCGCGGCCAGATCCGCGGCAATCTGGTGGGCCAGTTCCGCGAGGGCGAGGAGCGGCTCGACATCAGGCTTCGCGTCCGCGAGGAAGACCGCGATCGTGCGGCGGAAGTGCGCGCCCTCAGCATTCGACTTCCGGGCGGACGCGTGGTCCCCGTCGATGCCGTGGCTGAGATCGAAACCGCGCGCTCTCCGGCGGCGATTCATCGCGCTTCCGGCGCCCGCATGGCCGAAGTGACGGCGACGACGGCTGGCGGAGATCTCGGGGCCATCATCGAACGGGTGCGCCGTGCGGTGGATGCGATCGATATGCCACCGGGAGTCGTAGCCGAGTTGGCGGGCCAGGACCGCGAACTCGCGGTCTCCTTCGCCAGTCTTCGCCTGGCCCTGGCCTTGGCCGTGTTCCTCGTCTATGTCGTGATGGCGTTCCAGTTCGAGTCCGTTCTTCAGCCGCTGATCATCATGTTCGCAGTTCCGCTCGCGCTCGTCGGTATCGCCGTCGCACTCGGGACGACCGGGACCACGATCAGCGTCCTCGCTTTGATCGGCGCGGTGCTCTTGGCGGGCATCGTCGTGAACAACGCGATCGTGCTCGTCGACGCCGTCAACCGCCGGGCTCGCGACGAGGGGCAAACGCTGGACGTCGCGCTCGTAAGCGCCGGCGGCGAGCGATTGCGGCCGATTCTGATGACGACACTCACGACCGTTCTCGGTCTCTTGCCGATGTCGCTCGGACTCGGCGAGGGGGCCGAGTTGCGGGCGCCTCTGGCGATCACCGTCATCGGGGGGCTTTCGAGCGCAACCGTGCTGACGCTGATCATCGTCCCCTGCCTCTACCGCACCGTGGTGCGCACCGCACCTCGCCAGGCCGGCCAAGTTTCGGCCGCCACGTCCGCGTTGCGCGCCTCTTCGGAGGAGGCAGGCGCATGAAGAGCCTCGTCGAGTTCCCGGTCGAACGCCCCGTCGCGACGCTGATGGTGCTCGTCAGTCTCGTCGTGATCGGCATCGTCGCGATCTCTCGCATTCCGCTCGGTGCGTGGCCTCTCGTCGAACGTCCCGCCGTCCGCGTAGAGGTTCCGTACTCCGGCGGGCATCCGCTCGAGACGCTGCGCGAGATCGTGATGCCGATCGAGGAGGAGATCGCGACGATCAGCGGGATCAAGAACCTCCGCTCGCAGGCGGAACGCAACGAAGGCTGGGTCGAGGCGGAGTTCGAGTGGGATGACGACCTCGACATCAAGAAGCTCGAAGTCCGCGAGGCGGTCGAGCGGGCGCGGCGGGAGTTGCCGCCGGAGATCGGCCATATCCGCGTCGAGTCGCGCTACGGCGGGCCGGGCGGCGGTGGCGGCGCGGCCGGGGCCGTCCTCAACGGGCGCATCTCCGCGGAGCGGGATCTCTCGGAGTCGTGGGAACTCCTCGATCGCCGCATCAGGCGGCCCATCGAACGCATCCGTGGGGTCGCGGCCGTCGAACTCTCGGGAGTCGAACCCCAAGAGGTCCGCATCGATGTCGATCTCGATGCCATGCGCCGCCACGGGATCGGCGCCCGCGAACTCCGCGCCCGGCTCGACGGCGAGAACGTCGACATCGACGCGGGCGTCGTGCGCGGCGACGTGCTGCGCTACAACGTGCGCGCCGAAGGCCGGTTTCGCGAGGTCGCGACCGTGCGCGAGTTGGAGATCCGCCCTGGAGTCAAAGTGGGCGACCTCGCGCGCGTTTCGCTGGAAGAGCCGCGTCTCGATTACGGGCGTCATCTCAACGGACGCTTCGCGATCGGCATCGAGGTCTATCAAGAGCCCCAGGCGAACACGGTCGAGGTGGTCGATCGGGTGATGGAGCGCATCGAGGAGATCAAGCGCGATCCGGAGCTCGCGGGCATCACTCTCCTGGTCTGGGACGACGCCGCGGCGCAAATCCGCGGATCACTCGCTGGACTGCGCAACAGCGGGCTGATCGGCGCAACGCTGGCCGTGTTCGTGCTCTACGGATTCCTGCGGCGCGTGAGAACGACGCTCGTCGTCATGCTCGCGATCCCGTTTTCGCTCGTCGTCGCGACAGGCGCGCTCTACTTCCTGGGCTACGAGCTGAACATCTTGACGATGATGGGGCTCATGCTCGGCGTCGGGATGCTCGTCGACAACGCGGTCGTCGTGATCGAGAACATTCACCGCCGCGAGGGGCTCGGAGACCCTCCCGCGGAGGCCGCCCGCAGGGGTGTGCGCGAGGTCTTCCTCGCCGTCGTCGCCTCGACTTCCACGACGATCATCGTCTGGTCATGGCTCTTCTTCGCCGAGCGCGACGTGATGACGATCCTGATGGGAGCTTGTGCGGCGGCGATCTGCCTCGCCGTCGCGGGGTCGCTCGTCGTCTCAGTCACGTTCATTCCGCTCGCTTCGGCGCACTTCGCCGGGCGCGAGGAGAT
>CAZPJJ010000215.1:0-7101 GCA_964586535.1 uncultured Acidobacteriota bacterium
ATCGCCCGCTGATGATCAAAATGAACGGCAAGACGCGCGAGGGCGTGATCCTCAAGCCCTAACCCGGACTCATCACGAAGCTCGGACGTTGAACGCGCGTTCTCTGTCTCGAGCGGCGTCTCTCAGTACGCGCCCGCGCGCAGAACGGCCTGCAGCGGTTCGTACACGAGGAAAGGCGCCACGCCCAAGAGCACCGTGGCGACCACAGCGACCGCCAGCGCGAAGATCGCGGGAACGGGAACGACGATGCTCGCCGAGAGTTCTTCCTCGGGTTCCGAGATGAACATCGCCATCAGCAGCTTCAAGTAGTACGCCGCGCCGATGACCGCCGCGATCGCCATCACCGCGGCCAACACCGGATGCCCGGCGTCGATCGCTGCCATGAAGATCACGTACTTTCCGGTGAACCCGCCGAGCGGCGGGATGCCCGTCAGCGAGAGCAGGAAGACCGCCATCGCTCCGGCGAGCCAAGGCTGCCGGTGCCAGAGACCGGCGAAATGCGAGACGTGGTCCGCGTCCTCTCCCTGTCGCTGGAAGAACGAGACGATTGCGAACGCACCGATCGTCATGAAGGTGTAGACGACGAGATAGAAGACGAGGCTCGGCGCGCCGATGATCCGGCCCGCGGCATCACCATCGACGACCGGCACGAGAGCGAGCAAGAGATAGCCGGCGTGCGCGACGGACGAGTACGCGAGGAGCCGTTTGATGCGAGTCTGGACGAGCGCGAGTACGTTGCCGCCGATCATCGTGACCACAGCGAGCGTTGCGATGACGCCCGACCAGCTGGCGACGACATCGGGAGACGACGAGAAGCCGCTATCGAGAACGCGCAAGAGAACGCCGAAAGCCGCGGCCTTGGTGCCCGCCGCCATGAAGGCGGTGATCGGTGTCGGAGCCCCTTGGTAGACGTCCGGCGCCCAGAAGTGGAAGGGCACGGCGCCGACCTTGAACGCGAAGGCAACGATGATGAGCGCGAGTCCCGCGATGAGCATCGGCGCGCCGTAGGGAGCGACGGCGCTGGCATCGCGGATGGCGGCGCTGATCCCGGGAAGGTCGAGGCGTCCGGTGGCCCCGAGCACGAGCGCGATCCCGTAGACGAGGAACGCCGTCGAGAAGGCCCCGAGCAAGAAGTACTTGAGCGACGCTTCCAACTGGGACGAGCGGTCGCGGGCGAGCCCGCACATGACGTAGAGCGAGATCGAGAGTACTTCGAGACCGATGAAGATCATCAGCAGATTGTCGGTGCCCACCATGGCGGTCATGCCGGCCACCGCGAAGAGCATCAGCGGATACACCTCGGGACGGTGCCCCCCACAGCGATCGAGGTACGACGGCGTGACGAGGAGCGCGAGGAAGCCCGCGACGCCGAAGATGAGATCGAGCCAGAGCGCAAGGCGATCGATACGCACCATCGGCAGGTCGCTGATTCCGGCTGTCATCAGCACGTCGCCGTAGGCGCCGATCTTCGTGAGCATGATCGCCGGAATCGCGATCGAGAGCGCCATCGCGCCCACGGCCCAAGCCCACAGCCACCGTTTGTCCTCGCGCAGGAACGGCGCGAAGAGCAGGAAGACCAGACCGAACGCCGCGGGCACGAGGGTCGGCAGCGCGACGTAGAGATCGAATTCCGGCATGTCCTGCGACTCCGTTCTCCGGTCCGGACCGTGGTCCGGACTAGCGCATCATCGCCCAGACGAGGACGACGGCTCCCGCGAGGAACCAAAGCGCGTACTGACGCACGACGCCCGTCTGGAAGAGCTTGATCACCTGACCCGAGAACTCCGTGCCGGCGGCGCTGAGATTGACCGCGCCGTCGACGATCCGCTTGTCGAATTCGCTCATGAATCCGCTGATCGCGTAGTACGGTCCGATGACGACCCGGTCGTAGAGCTCATCGACGAACCACTTGCGATGGAGGAGCCGGCGCGGATACGCGAACGACGGAACGAGGGCCTCCGCCCGTGGCTTCGCGCCTGCGTACGACCACCGGGCGAGCAGGAAGCCCGTCGCGAAGATCGCGAAAGCGAGCAGGAAGAGCCCCCATTCCGCGGCGAGGCTGGGGTGCTTCGCGCCCTCGGTGATCACGGCGGCGCCGCTCGATGGGGTCGCGGCGACCGCGCCGTGGTCGTGGTCGTGAGTGCCGGCGCCCTCGTGCGCGAGAACCACTTCGACGCCTTCCGGCAGCGCCGCCTCCGCATGTCCGCCGTCGCCGTGCCCGTGGTCTCCGGCAGCAGCGACGACGCCGCGCGCGGCGACGACCGGATGGAGCACCTTGTGGAACCAGTTGACGTCGCCTGCGCCAACCAACGCCGTGACGCCGGTGGGAACGCCGAGGAAGCCGACGAGGACGGAGCCGATGGCCAGCGTGGCGAGCACGCCCGTCATCACCGGCGGCGACTCGCGAAGGTGAGCGCGCACCTCGTCGGGTGAGCGATTCTCGCCGTGGAAGGTCATGAACACGGCGCGGAACATGTAGAACGACGTCATCACGGCGGCGAGCGAGGCGAAGATCCAGAGCACCGTCGACCCGCGATACGAAAGCAGCGTCTTGGCGAGGATCTCGTCCTTCGACATGAAGCCCGCGAGCGGGAAGAGCCCGGCGATGGCGAGCGTCGCGACGAGGAAGGTCCAGTAGGTCGTGGGCATCCACTTCTTGAGCCCGCCGTAGAGGCGCATGTCGTTCGAATGGCCCGCGCGGGCGATGACCGATCCGGAACCCAAGAAGAGGCAAGCCTTGAAGAACGCGTGTGTCACCAGGTGGAACACGGCCGCGACGAAGGCGCCGACGCCCGCGCCGAGCATCATGAAGCCGAGCTGCGAGACGGTGCTGTAAGCGAGCACCTTCTTGATGTCGTACTGCGCCATGCCCATCGTCGCCGCGAAGAACGCGGTCATACAGCCGACGAGGGCCACGACGAACATCGCGTCCGGCGCGTGCCAGTAGACGGCCGACGTACGCGCCAGCATGTAGACGCCGGCCGTGACCATGGTGGCGGCGTGGATGAGCGCCGACACTGGCGTGGGGCCGGCCATGGCGTCGGGAAGCCAGACATAGAGCGGAATCTGCGCGCTCTTGCCGGTGGCGCCGAAGAAGAGCAGCAGGCCGACGCCCGTCAGCAGCGCGCTTCCGTACCAGGCCGCCGAGTTGCCGTTGATCGCCAGCGCGAGATCCGAGAAATCCCAAGTTCCGAACGTGACGAGCAGGAGCATCATGCCGACGAGGAAGCCGAAGTCGCCGATGCGGTTCGTGATGAAGGCCTTGCGTCCGGCGTCGGCGCAGGTGAGACCGCTCTCTTTGTCGAAGACCTGCTTGTAGTAGTAACCGATGAGCAGATAGGAGCAGAGGCCGACGCCCTCCCACCCGACGAACATGACGGCCATGTTCCCGGCCAGAACGAGCGTGAGCATCATCGACATGAAGAGGTTGAGATAGGCGAAGAAGCGGAACTGCCCCTCTTCGCCGTGCATGTAGCCGATCGAGTACACGTGGATGAGCGTGCCGATGAACGTGACGACGAGCAGCATGATCGCCGTCAGCGAGTCCAGGGCGAACGTCCAGTTGACGGCGAACGGTTTCCCGCCGGATTCGCCCGGCGCGTCGCCGCGCAGGGTCACGTCTCCGACCGGCATCCACTTCGCCGCCGTGACCTCGAAGCGCGCCGGCTCACCGTGACCGCCCACGACGACTTCGTAGCGATCGGGCGCGGCCGCCGCGAGCGACTCGTACTTGTCGAGGCCGCCGGAGAAATCGACCACGGCCGCGACGGCGAGTACGAACGACGCCGCCGACGCGAGGACGGCGATACGCTGCACCCACGGATCGCGGAGTCGGCCCGCAAGACCCAGCCCGCCGACGATGGCGAAGCCGAGCATCGGCGCGAGCGGGATCAGCCACAGATACGGAAGCATCGCTCTCCCTCCCGGTCCCCGCGCTACCAGCGCAGCAGGCGGGCGAGGTCGATGTCGACCGAGCCCTTCAGTCGATAGAGGGCGATCACGATCGCCAGGCCGACGACGACCTCGGCGGCGGCGATCGCCAGGACGAAGAAGCCGACGATCTGCCCGTCGACGATCCCCGAAGCGTCGCCCGTCGCCGCTGGCAAGTGCCGGCTCACGGCGATCAGCGCCAGGTTGGCCGAGTTGAGCATCAGCTCGATGCTCATCAAGATCGTGATCGCGCCGCGCCGCGTGATCACGCCGATCGTGCCGATCGCGAAGAGGATCGCCGAGATGGCGAGAAAGGCGCCGGGACCTTCGGTCATCGCGTCAGTCCTCGAGCTCGCGCTTGGCGAGGATCACCGCTCCCGCCATCGCCGCCAGCAGAGCCAGCGACACGACGAGGAACGGATAGAAGTACACGGAGAAGAGGGCGTCGCCGATCGACTTCACGGAGCCGAACTCCTGATCGAGCGCCGGCACTTCCGCGCCTTCCGGGACGGGCGCGAAACCCATGACGGCCGTCACGAGCAAATAGACGAGAGCCGCACCGAGAAAGAACGTGAGCACGACCGGGACGATGCCGGGGCCGCCTCGCGCCTCGGGTTGCAGGTTCAGGAGCATGATCACGAACGTGATGAGCACGACGATCGCGCCAGCGTAGACGATGACCTGTAGCGCCGCGAAGAAATGCGCGTTCAGGAGCACGTAGAAACCAGCGACGCAGAGGAAGTTCGTCACGAGACCCATCGCTCCGACGACGGGTGACCGGTGCAGAACGACGACGAGCGCCGCGACGATCGCGACGAGGCCGAGGATTCCGATGACGAGCCCCGGGAGTGTCACGGCAGCGAGTGGAATCATGCACCGACTCCCCACATGACGAAGGCAGCGGCGATCGCCACGTTCACGAGCGCGAGCGGGATCAGCACCTTCCAGCCGAGCTTCATCAGTTGGTCGTAGCGGAAGCGTGGGAGCGTCCAGCGCACCCAGACGTAGAGCCAGAGAAAGAACCCGACCTTCGCGGCGAAGCTCAGGAAGTGCAACGTCGCGAGCAGATTGCCGCCGAGGCCGAGTTTGTCGATCAAGAAGCCTTCGAAGGGCAAGGCGTAGCCGCCCAGGAAGAGCGTCACGACGAGAGCGGCACCGGTGATCATGTTGATGTACTCGGCCATGAAGAACATCGAGAACTTCATCGACGAATACTCGGTGTGGTAGCCGGCGACCAGTTCGGTTTCGGCCTCCGGCAAGTCGAAAGGCAGGCGGTTCGTCTCGGCGTAGGACGAAACCAGAAGTACCAGGAACCCGATCGGGCCCCACGGGAAGTAGAAGACGTTCCAGAGTCCCGCGGCCTGCTGCTCGACGATCTCGATCGGATTGAGCGTACCCGCGAAGACGAGCACCGACGCGACGGCGAGCCCGAGCGCCAGCTCGTAGGAGATCATCTGCGCCGACGAGCGAAGCCCGCCCATCTGCGCGTACTTGTTGTTCGATGCCCAGCCCGCGAGGATGATCCCGAAAACGCCCATACTCGATGCGGCGAGCAGGAAGAGCACGCCCACTTCGACATCGAGAATGACAAAGGGAATCTCGACCGGGCCGGTCGCTCCTATCCAACCGAGCAATCCGCCGATGAGCGGTGTCTCGGGCGAGAACACGAACGTCGAGCCGAAGGGGATCACCGCGAACGCGAGCATCGCGGCGACGAAGGCGATGCCCGGCGCGGC
Organism: uncultured Acidobacteriota bacterium; assembly: GCA_964586535.1. Classification (GTDB taxonomy): domain Bacteria; phylum Acidobacteriota; class Polarisedimenticolia; order J045; family J045; genus CAZPJJ01. The sequence goes on from CAZPJJ010000215.1 coordinate 5,667, forward strand.
GATGAAGAAAGGCTTGTGCACGAAGGGCGGCACGATGTCTTCTTTGAAGAAGAACTTGATACCGTCCGCGAGGGGCTGGAGCAGTCCGAAGGGACCGACCCGGTTGGGCCCGAGCCGAAGCTGGATGATCGCGGAACCCCGGCGCTCGATCCACGTGAGGATCGGCACGACCGAGATCAGGACGACGGCCGCGACGGCGACCTTGAGTGCCGTGAGGACGATCTCGTAGAACTCCATCGCGCTACTCCCCGGCCTTCGTGGGCGTCGCCTTGGCCGCGGCCTCGAGCATCTTCACGAGCGCGCCCGTCGCCTGACAGACGTGATCGGCGGCTCGCGCTCCGGCCAGATCTTGGCCCGTCGTCGCGATGAGTTCGCTCCAACGGATGCCGGCGAACGCCGGCACGTCCGCGGCCACGCGCTCGACGATGTCCTCCGGGCTTTGTACCGGAGCGTCGAGCGAGAGCTGCGCGAGCAGGTCGCCGAGGATCATCGTCGCCGGCCGGCAGTCGACGGCCGGGCGTAGCGCGCGTTCCGTCCACTGCACGCGGCCCGCGAAGTTGACATAGGTGCCGCTCGTTTCGGCGTACGTCGCCGCGGGCAGCAGGATCGTCGCGGCCTGCGCGAGCGGAGAAGCGAATGCGTCGATGACGATGCGTGTCTTCGCCTTCTGCAGAGCCTCGGCGGAGAGCACGGGCGGCTCGTCTGTTACCGGACCCACGAGACCGGGCCCCAGCGCGAGCAGCACATCGATCTGGCCCGCGAGCAGCGCGCGCTCGAGTTCGGCGACGGACTTGGCACCGCCGCAGCGCGCGTCGATCACGGCCTGCGCGCCGCGCGCATTGGGCGAGCGATCGCGGCGAATCAGCAGGTGGTCGTCGGCGCCCGCTTCGTGAGCGGGCAGAAAGACCGGCACGCCACCGAGGACCGACTTCGCCAGTTCGCAGAGCAGGTAGGTCTCCTCGACTGTCGCACGCGGGCTCGCGAGAACCGCCGCGCGCGTCGAACCGGCGACCTCGCGCAGTGCGACGGCCGCATCGGCGAGCGCGTTCATCCAAGGATCGGACCCGGAAGCGTCGGTGCTCTTCGGCCCATCGAGCCGCTGGTCGTGGGCGTGGCGCAGCCGCTCGCCCCAGAGGCGTCCCGTATCGCAGATCCACCAGCGGTTGACTGCGTGGTTCTCACGCGGCGTGATGCGGAAGATCTCGTTGCGGAACTCGCCGAGGTCGATCGAGCAGCCGCGCGCGCACCCTGGGCAGGTCGAGGGGACGTCCTGCAGGAACCAGACGCGCGAACGGAAACGGAACTCGCGGAGCGTGAGCGCACCGACCGGGCAGAGGTCGGCGACGTTGCCCGAGTAGGGGTTGTCGAGCGGTTTGCCGGGGAAGACGCCGATCTCCTCGCGGACGCCGCGCAGGAACATGCCGAGTTCGGCCGT
>CAZPJJ010000216.1:0-996 GCA_964586535.1 uncultured Acidobacteriota bacterium
AGAGCGTCTCGTCGCCCGCGCGCGTCAGGTGAACTTCGAAGCCCTCGACGCTCAGCAGCGCGGAAAGGCGCCGCGCAATGTCGAGAACGACATCCTTCTCCTTGAGCCCGCTCGGGCCGATCGCGCCGTCTTCGTCGCCGCCGTGGCCGGGGTCGATCACGACGCGCATTGGGCGGCTCGCTTGGAACGGACTCGATTCGGAGCGCGGCGCCGCGCCGGCTTGGGCTCCGAGAAGGTCGACCCGGACGACGCGCCCTTCGCGCGTCACGCCGTGATCGGCGAGATCGGGGCCGGGCGCGATCTGCAGCGCGATTCCATGGGCGTGCTCGCGAAGAATCAGGGACGCGGCCAGCGCGGAGCCGAGATCCTTGCGGTGCCAGGGGAGCCGCGGGGGCGTCGCAGTGTGGACCACGACCGAGAAAGAGCCCTCGATGCCGCGCTCGATCTCGACGCCCAGCGGGTCCTGTGAGAACTCGAGCTCGACGGTGAGACGGTCGCGGCCCGCGCCGACGATGTTCGCGTGGAAGACGTCGTCGTGGGGGCGCGTCGTCTCGGGGACGGGGATCTGGCGCAACGCGGCGCCTTCGGCTCCGGCAGAAGCCTCGGCGACGAGCACGGGCCCGGCCACCGCGGGATCGGCTTCGGCGAAGACGAGCGGGAATAGGCAAGCGAGAGCAAGCGCCGAGGCAGCGGCGCGCAGCCAGCGGTTCTTTTGGGATTCGTGACGCACGCGGGGATTCTAGGTCCGACGGCGGGCGCGCGCCCGGCCGCATCCGTGCGAACTCGCACGAAAAGCCCGGTGACGCGGCGATCGAAAAAAGAAGGGGTGCCCGAAGACACCCCTTCAGCCGGGCAGCCGGCGCCCGGAGGAGAAATCAGGGGCAGGCGGTGATGGCCGCGTCCCGGGGTACGGAACCCCACGAGAACCCGCTCACCGCGTCTCGGCCGCGAACCAGGTAGTAGCGGCCGGTACCAGCCGAGGGAGTGGCGGGATCG
>CAZPJJ010000216.1:1006-7100 GCA_964586535.1 uncultured Acidobacteriota bacterium
AGACGGTCGTGCCCGCCTGCCCGCACGAGAAGCTCTGCGCGCCGCCGAGGTCGCCGTCTGCAATCATCGTGAGCAACTCGCCGCGAGCGATGTCGTAGGTGCTCGCACCGGCGAGAGCGTCCCAGGCGAGCTCGGTCTTGGAGTTCCAGCGAAGTCCCGTCACGACTCCGCCCGCGCCACCCGACGCGCGGAAGAAGTACGCGATCGCTGGCTGGAGGATGTCGCTACGGACGCGGGTGAAGGCGACGAAGACGCTGCCCGACGGATCGATCGTCACGACGGGCTCGGCCTCGTCGGTGTTGGCCACGGGAGGCCACACCGGCTGGGGCTGCGAGTACGAAACGCCCTCATCGAGCGAACGCGCGTAGCGCACCTGGCGGAAGGCAGTCGTCCCGTCGCGGAGAACGTGGACGACACGGCCGTCGGCGGAAGCGACCGAGTCCCACTGGTCGCCACCTGGCGCGAGGTCGATGGACGCGTTGGCCTGGTTCGTGGTGAGCGTGAGATCGGTGCCGAAGCTCGTGCCACCGTTGGTGCTGCGGTCGGTGACGTAGTCGCCGGAGAGCAGTTCGCCGAGGGCGTCGGTGGTGACGAGGCCCCAGCTGGCGAAGAGCTTGCCCGCGCCGCCTTCGTCGAGGCGGATCGGGAAGACGAGCGACTCGTCGAGCACCGGGTCGGCGTCGATGATCTGCACCGCCGCGCCGTAGGACGCGCCGCCCTTCGGGCTCGTCGCGAGCGCGCCGAAGCCGATCGTCGGCTCGTCGCTGTAGGCGAGGTGGACGCGCTCGTCCGAAGCGATCGCGTACTCGGGGAAGCACGAGCCGATGCCCCGAATGATGGTCTCGGTGCCGAAGGTCGCGCCGCCGTCCGAGGAGACGCGCTGGCGGATGACAGAGTCTTCGCAGGCCGGCTCGTCGTCCCAGGCGACGTAAACGGTGTCGTTGAACGCGGCTACGGAAGAGAATCCGCCCTGCGCGGCGTTCGGCGATCCGATGACCGTCGGCGTGAACGACACCGCCAGGTCAGTCGAGCGGCCGAGGATGATCGAGCCGTTCTCGATGTTGTAGGTCACGAAGACTCGCGAGTCATCATCGACCGCCATGTCGACGTAGGTGAACCAGAACGTTCCCGGCCCCGATCCACTCGGCGAGTAGATGTTCACCTTGGCGGGCGTCGACCATGTGCTACCGCCGTCGTCGCTGCGGGTGACGAAGAGGTTGCGCGGGACGTTTTCGCCCGAGGTCTCATCGAAGAACGACGTGCCCAGAAGCACGAAGATGCGCCCCGCGGGGTCGGTCTTCATCGAGATCGGGAAGACGTCGAACCCGAAGGAGAAGTCGGGGCGCGGAAGCTGGACCTCGGTATCGAAGGTCAGCGGCCCGCCCGACGGAAATCCGTCACAAGCGTCGCCCAGTCCGTCGCCGTCGCCATCGGCCTGGGAGGCGTTGGCCACGAAGGGGCAGTTGTCGATTTCGTCGCCGACGCCATCGTCGTCGACGTCGCCCGGGGCGTCGTTGCCCGGCGCGCGCAGCAGCGGCTGTGGCCCGGATTCGCGGAGCCCGGGCCAGCCGAGACGCGAACGGTCGGCGCGATCGACGCCCGAAACCGCCGCGACAGCGGGCGAGCCCGCAATCAGGACGAAGAGAACGAACACCAGCGGGAGATACTCCCGGCGAGACGATGCGGCGCGGTTCGGCATGGCCGTCACCTCACGGACACTCGGTTTGATGCCCCCAACCCCTGCACACGGCTCCCTGGGCGGGCGCCGTCGGACATTCAATTACCGCGAAACTGGTTCGCCGGCCAGCCTAAAGATGGTGAAGAGCGGGAAGGCCAGCGGGAGAGGAGGGGTGCTGCCGGCCTCCCGGCAGCGCCCCTCCTCCTGAAAATCAGTCCGCGCAGACGGTCACTTGCCCGGGCACTGACTTGCGACGGCCTGAGAGATGCCCTTGCCGCCGTAGTTCTTGTCGAAAGTTGCCGCGAATTCGGCCGCGAGTTTCTTCGCGCGGGCGTCGTAGGCGCTCTTGTCCTTCCAGGTATTGCGCGGGACGAGCACCTCGGCCGGCACGCCCGGGCAAGACTTGGGCACGCCGACGTGGAAGAGAGGGTCGTTGACCGTCTCGACGTTCGCGAGTTCGCCCGAAAGCGCCGCGCGCACCATCGCGCGCGTGAGGTTGATGTCCATGCGCGACCCCTCACCGTAGGGACCGCCGCTCCAGCCGGTGTTGACCAAGTAGACGCTGGAGCCGTGCTTGGCGAGTTTCTCGCCCAGCATGCGCGCGTAGACGTCCGGGTTGCGCGGCATGAACGGCGCGCCGAAGAAGCGCGAGAAGGTCGACACGGGCTCGGTGATCCCGGTTTCGGTCCCCGCCAGCTTGCTGGTGTATCCCATGAGGAACCAGAGCATGGCCTGGTCGGGGGTCAGCCGGGAGACCGGCGGCAGCACGCCGTTGGCATCGGCGGCGAGGAAGAGGATCGTCTTCGGGTGACCGCCGACGGGCGGCGACTTGATGTTCGAGAGCGACGAGAGCGGATACGACACGCGCGAGTTCGGCGTGAGGCGGTCGTCGTCGACGTCGAAGGTGCCGTCCGGGTACATCATGCAGTTTTCGACGAGCGCGCCGTGCTCGACCGGGGTCGCTTCGCGGAACGTGGCCTGCCAGATCTCGGGCTCTTTGTCTTGGCGCAAGTTGATGAGCTTGGCGTAGCAGCCGTTCTCGAAGTTGGCGACGCCGTCGTCGCTCCAGCCGTGTTCGTCGTCGCCCAGGAGCGCGCGCGTCGAATCCGCGGAGAGCGTCGTCTTGCCCGTGCCCGAGAGCCCCAGCAAGAGCGCGGTGTCGCCGCCCTTGCCTTCGTTCGCCGAGCAATGGAGCGGCAGGATGCCGTCGCCGGGGAGCACGTAGTTCATGACCGTGAACATGAGCTTCTTGACGCTGCCGCAGTAGGCCGAGCCGTAGACGAGGCCGAGCATCTGGTCGTAGTCGATGACGATCGCCATGTTCGACGTCCGCCCGTCGGGCATCTTGCGCAGGCGGCCCTCGTAGCGAGCACGGTCGAGTTTCTCGTAGGGAAGCGCGATGAGCGTGAAGGGCCGACGGTGATAGACGCTCCGCTCGATGTCGTTCGGAACGGGGCGGAACATGTTGTCGGCGAAGATCGACGTAATCGCGCGATCACCGATCGTGCGCACCGGAAGCGCGTAGTGCGAATCCGCTCCGACGACGCGGTCGACATAGAAGATCTCAGGGCGTCGCGCGAGAGCGGCGACCGCGTCTTCCCAGAGCATCTCGAACGTCGAGGGATCGAGAGGGACGCAGTTGGGCGAATCCCAGTCGATCGTCGACTCGCTCTCTTTGCGGCGCACCATATAGGTGTCCTTGGGGCTGCGGCCGGTCGACTCGGGTGGCGTCCATACGGCGAGGGCGCCGCAGGCGGAGGCGATCACATCGCGGTTGCGGAGCGCGGCCTCGACCAACGCCGCGCGGGAGGGGTTGCCGTGTACATGGGCATGCCGGGCGAGTGCTTCATCGAGACGCTTGCGGAAGTCCATGGGTTTCCTCTATCTCCCGCCACCCGCGCAAGGCGCGGGTTCTCGTGCGGACGGGCGTGTCCTGCCGGTTTCCATTCCTTGCCATCGACGTGCTACGAGGACCGCTTTCACGAGTGGGGAACGGGAATTCTAACCCGATAAGACGAGGGCGCACGGCAAGCCTGATCGGAGTTATGATCCGCCGTCCTCAACGACGAGGTTCCCCCCCTTGCGACCTCCCCTTCTCGACCCCTCTCACCTGATCACGCGATTCTGCGCCGGCTTCCGCAAGCGGCGAGAACGCATGGTCGGACTCGAATACGAGATGCTCGGTGTCGACCGAGAAACGGGCCGAGCCGTGCCTTACTCGGGCGCGCCTCGCAGTGTCGTGACGGCACTCGAGCAGATGCGCGACCGCTTTGGCTGGCGCCAGGTCGGTAGCGGAGCGCTGCTCGAGTTGGCCCGGCACGGATCGCGCATCACGCTCGAGCCAGGCGCGCAGATCGAGCTCTCAGGGCGTCCCCACGTGCGCCTCGCCGACGCCGAACTCGAACTGCGCGGCTTCGTGAACGAACTTCGCGAGGTTTCGAATCCCCTGGGCATCGCGTGGCTCGCGCTCGGCGCCCATCCATTCACCAAGCCCGACGAACTCACGATCATCCCCAAGGACCGCTACCGGATCATGACCTCCTACCTGCCGCGGCGTGGATCGCTCGCGCTCTGGATGATGCGCTGCACGGCGGGGGCGCAGGTGAACCTCGACGTCGAGAACAGCACCGAGGCCGCCGACATGTTGCGCCTTGCGCTGCGCATGTCGCCCGTCCTCACGGCGATGTTCGCGAACTCGCCCGTGACGGCCGGGTCGCGCAACGGTTGGATGAGCCGCCGCGCGCGCATCTGGCGCGAAACGGACCCGGATCGCTGCGGGCTCCCGCCGGCGAGCGTCGGCGACGATTCCAGCGTGCGCGAGTACGCCGACTGGGTGATGGACGCGCCGATGTTCTTCATCGAGCGCGACGGAGCGCTCGTCGACATGAGCGGCGTGCCGTTCCGCACCTTTATGGAGATCGGCGCGCGCGGTCACGAACCGCGCATCGAAGACTGGGATCTTCATCTCACGACGGTCTTCCCCGAGGTGCGGCTCAAGAGCTACCTCGAGTTCCGGTCGATCGACAGCAATCGGCTCGAACTCGTCATGGGCTTCGCGGCGCTCTGCGCGGGGATCGTCTACGGCGGTCCCGCCGTTCACGCGCGCGCGGCCGAGCCGCTCCGCGGCTGGACGCTCGACGAGCGCGTTGCGTTCCTCGAGGCCTGCGCGCGCGAGGGCCTCGCGGCCCGGGGCGCCGACGGGATCGGGGCACAAGAGATCGCGCGTGCGCTCGTCGAAGCCGCGGGAGCCGGTCTGGAGATCTTCGACCCCGAAGCGCGCGCCTACCTCGAGCCGGTCGAAGAGATCGCCAGGACGGGGCGCCCCCCCGCCGCCACGATGCTGCAGGCCTGGAAAGACACCTGGGAGGCGTCCAGGGACGCCGTCCTGGCTCACGCCGAGCGCTGAGTCGCCTCGTTTTTTTTCGAGCGACGGGACGAACCCGCCAAGTCCGGGTAAACTCCGCGCTCGCGTGAGGCGGCCTCTCGGATCGCCTCCCCACTGGCCCCGTCGTCCAGCGGTCAGGACACCGGCCTTTCAAGCCGGGAACACGGGTTCGAGTCCCGTCGGGGTCACCACCACCCTCGGTCGTTCCATCACGCATTAGCGCCCACCGTGGGACTGGGAGTCGGGTGGTACGAGGTGGATTCCGTTGCGGACGCTGTGCCAAGACCGAAGCCTCCCCTCGATAAATCCTTCGTTTCCAAGAACTCGGCTCCGGGTTAGCGTCGGGCGTTTGCGCCCTGCGACTTGCGCCGCCGGCCGGGACGGGCGGGTGAGGTCTCGGCGGCGACGGAGGCTCGGGTATGGCGGAATCCCAGAAGCGAGATCGGACGGCCGGGTTCTTGCGAACGATCGAGCGCGTGGGGAATGCGCTCCCCCACCCGGCCTCTCTTTTCGCCCTGCTCTCGCTCGGAGTCGTCCTCCTCTCGGGGCTGGCGTCGTGGATGGGTCTCTCCGCCGTTCATCCGGGGACGAAGGAGACCATCGAGCCCGTCAGCCTTGTCTCGATCCACGGGCTCCACCTCATCGTCACCAAGCTGGTCGCGAATTTCGTCAGCTTCGCGCCGCTCGGCACGGTGCTCATCGCGATGCTCGGCATCGGCGTGGCGGAGCGCAGCGGACTGATCGGCACCGCGCTACGCCTGCTCGTGATCTCCGCCCCGCGGCGGTTGCTCACCTTCGTGATCGTCTTCGCGGGAATCATGTCGAACACCGCCAGCGAGGTGGGCTACGTCCTGCTCGTGCCGCTCGGCGCGATGATCTTCCAAGCCGTCGGCCGCCACCCCATCGCGGGCCTCGCGGCGGCATTCGCGGGCGTATCGGGCGGGTATTCGGCCAACCTGCTCCTGGGCACGATCGACCCGCTCCTCGCCGGCCTCACCGAGGAAGCGGCGCGCATCGTCGACCCCGCGTAC
>CAZPJJ010000217.1:0-7045 GCA_964586535.1 uncultured Acidobacteriota bacterium
GCTGCGCAACAACGACGCGACGCGCTCGAAGCTTTCGAAGCGCAAGAATCCCACGTCGATCGAGTACTACCGGCGCGCCGGTTACTTGCCGGAGGCCCTCGTCAATTTCCTCGGTCTGATGGGCTGGGCGCCGCCCGACGGCGAGGAGAAGTTCTCGCTGGCCGCAATGATTCGCGATTTCCAGATCGAGAAGATCTCGCTCGGCGGTCCGGTCTTCGACCCCGAGAAGCTCAAGTGGCTCAACGGCCGCTACATCCGCGAGGATCACGACGCCGTCCGGCTGCGCCAGCGCCTCGAGGAATGGGCGCTCAACGCCGAGACCATCGAGAAGATCGCGCCGCTGGCTCAGCCGCGGCTCTTCACGCTCTCCGACTGGGGATATCTCACGGCGTTCTTCTTCGCCGACGAGGTGCCTCTCGACCTCGCCGAACTCGTCCTCAAGGGACATCCGCCCGAGACGATGATCGAGGCGCTGCAGATGGTGCTCTGGCGTCTCGATCAGGCACGCGCCTTCGAAGCCGACGCGCTCGACGCCGACTTCCGCCGCCTCGCCGACGCCTACGGCGTCAAGCTGCGCGATTTCACGCGGCCCTTCTACGTCGCGCTCACCGGCAGGACCGCCGCGACACCGCTCTTCCAGTCGATGGAGATTCTCGGCCTCGATCTCTGCCGCATGCGCTTGCGGCGCGCGATCGAGGCCCTGGGCGGCGTGAGCGCCAAGAAGCAGAAAGAGATGGAGAAGCGCTTCAGCGAGCTCTTTGCTGCGGAATGAACGCCGCGGCGCGATCGTCGCGGGATCCGGGCCGCAGCACGGCGGGTAGCAGCCGGAGTCCCGCGCGCGCGGCGGTGAGCACGTCTCCGCAACGCAGCGCGTCCGCGCCGAGTCTCCCGTAATAGCGCCGCGCCAGGCGCGCATCACCGTCGATCTGCTGGCGGAAAATCTCGCAGATCAACCGGAAGTTGCGCAGGCTCTTGCGCGGATTCTTCGCGGTGATCTGATCGGCGCGCTTGTCGTCGATCCACACCCCTACCGGACCGGGAAGAAAGTCCACGCGCCCCCAGACCGTCAGCGCGAGGAAGAACTGCGTGTCGGTGTACTTGGTCAGACGCTCGTCCCAGGCAACGTGATCGAGGATCGGGCGGCGGATCAATGCCGAGAGCGTGTGAATCACGTTGAAGCAGAAGAAGTTGATGAACGTCGAGTGCACGTGGTCGGGGTTGGGGTGCCAATGCCGCTCGCCACCCGCGCGCTCGACCTCGACATGGGAGAAGACGGCATCCGCTCCGGGGTTCTCGCGCAGGTAGGCGAGCTGAGTGGCGAGCTTGTGCGGATGGAAGACGTCGTCGTCGTCCAGGAACGCGACGAACGCTCCCCGCGCCTGGGCCACGCCGAGATTGCGCGCGCGCGCGACGCCCCGCGCCGGGTCTTGCCGCACGACCCGCACCCGCTCGTCTCTGGTCGCGACCCGCGCGGGGATGCGCGAGCCGTCATCGACGACGATGACCTCGACGGCGGGGTGCGTCTGGTCGAGAACGCTCGCCACCGCGCGGTCGATGGTCGCCGGCCGGTCGTGGGTCGGAATGATGACCGAGACGAGGTCCGCGGAAACGCTCACGGTGCCCTCCGGGATCCAGGGGAATTTGGTGCCCGCGGAGGTCCTGGGGCCAGCGGGCGGGCCGCCTCGCGGTCCGCTTCAGAGGGATTTCTCGATCTTCGCCCAGGTATCTTTCAGCGTGACCGTCCGGTTGAATACCGGGAGCCCGCGAGAGACCGTCTCTTTGTCGCAGCAGAAATAACCCTGGCGCTCGAACTGGAACCGGTCGAGCGGCTTCGCCTTGGCGAGCAGGGGCTCGACCATGCACTCGCTCAGCACCTCGACCGACTCCGGGTTGAGCTCGTGGACGAAGTCGGTCGCCTCGTCGGTACCGGGGTTCTCGACCGAGAAGAGCCGGTCGTAGAGCCGGACTTCCGCGGCGACGGCGTGCCGGGCCGAGACCCAGTGCATCGTGCTCTTCACCTTGCGGCCGTCCGGAGCGTCCCCACCGCGGGTGGCCGGATCATAGGTGCAGCGTAGCTCGACGATCTCGCCGGCGGCGTCTTTCACGACCTCCTGGCAGGTGATGAGATAGGCGTAGCGCAACCGCACCTCGCGCCCCGGCGCGAGGCGGAAGAACTTCTTCGGCGGGTCCTCGCGGAAGTCCTCGCGCTCGATGTAGAGCTCGCGGCAGAAGGGCACCTTGCGGGTTCCAGCCGACTCGTTCTCGGGATTGTTGACGCAGTCGAACTCCTCGACGAGGTCCTCGGGGTAGTTGACGAGTGTGACCTTGAGCGGACGGAGGACCGCCATCGCGCGCTGCGAGGTGGCGTTGAGATCCTCGCGGACAGCGTGCTCGAGCAGCTCGACGTCGATCGTGCTGTTGCGCTTGGCGACGCCGATGCGGTCGCAGAAGTTGCGGATCGCGGCGGCCGTGAAACCGCGGCGGCGGAGCCCGCGGATCGTGGGCATGCGCGGATCGTCCCAACCTTCGACGTACTTCTCTTCGACGAGGCGCAGCAGCTTGCGTTTGCTCATCACGGTGAAAGTGAGATTGAGCCGCGCGAACTCGATCTGCCGCGGCCGTGCGGGCACCGGGAGCTGGTCGAGCACCCAGTCGTAGAGCGCGCGGTTGTTTTCGAATTCCAGCGTGCAGAGCGAATGCGTGATGCCCTCGATCGCGTCCGAGAGGCAGTGCGTGTAGTCGTACATCGGGTAGATGCACCACTTGTCGCCCGCGCGATGATGTGCCACGTGGCGGATGCGGTAGAGCGTCGGGTCGCGCATCACGATGTTGGGATGCGCCATGTCGATCTTGGCCCGCAGAACGTGCGAGCCGTCGGGAAACTCGCCCTTCCGCATGCGCTCGAAGAGATCGAGGTTCTCCTGGACGCTGCGATCGCGGTAGGGGCTGTTCCGTCCGGGCTCGGTGGGCGTCCCGCGGTAGGCGCGAATCTCCTCGGCGCTGAGGCTGTCCACGTAGGCCTTGCCGTCGCGAATGAGCACGAGGGCCCACTCGTAGAGCTGATCGAAGTAGTCGGCCGCGTGATAGAGATGCCCGCCCCAGTCCCATCCGAGCCAGCGAACGTCCTCCTGGATGCCCTCGACGTATTCGACTTCTTCCTTGGCGGGGTTGGTGTCGTCGAGCCGGAGGTGGCACTGGCCGCCGTACTCCTTGGCAACGCCGAAGTCCAGGCAGATGGCCTTGGCGTGCCCGATGTGGAGATAGCCGTTGGGCTCCGGCGGAAAGCGCGTCACGACGGTCGTGTGCTTTCCTGACGCGAGGTCGTCCTCGATGATCTGCCGGACGAAGTCGAGCGGAGCGTTGGGCTCGCGGTCGTCGCCGTTGCGTGCTGAGGGGGCGTTCCGTCCGTCTTCCATGGTTGCCTCGCGCGGGGAAGCGGGGATTGTAATGACGAGCCGCCCCGGCGCCCACCAGGGAATCGGCGCTGGCCGTCCGCTCGAACGGGCGCGGACCGCCGCGCGCGACGATGGAGACCGGCGGCCGCGACGGGTAGGATGTCGCGTCGCTCGCCTCGCGAGTCCGCCCGCCTGATGCGACTGCTGGCGACTCGTCCCCCCGAGTCCCCCCAGGGAGCAACCACCGTGATCGAAACGGCCCTCTTCTGCCGCGGCGTGGTCAAACGCTACGAGGATGTCCTCGCCCTCGACGGTCTCGACCTCGAAGTGGCGCGCGGGGAGTGCTTCGGCCTGCTCGGCCCCAACGGCGCGGGCAAGACGACCACGGTCGAGATCCTCGAAGGGCTCTTGGCCCCCGACGCGGGCGAAGTGCGCGTCCTCGGACAGACATGGGGCCACGACGAACACGCGCTGCGCCAGCGCCTGGGGATCGCGCTCCAAGAGACCTTCTTCCCCGAGAAGCTGACCTGCCTCGAGGTCCTTCGACTTTTCCGCAGCTTCTACGCGCGGGGCTACGAAGCCCAGGAGGCGCTCGAACTCGTGGGGCTGCAGGAGAAGGGGGGAGCGTGGACGAAGAAGCTCTCGGGCGGGCAGCGCCAGCGGCTCTCGCTCGCCTGTGCGCTCGTCGGCAAGCCCGACGTGCTCTTCCTCGACGAGCCGACGACGGGGCTCGATCCGCAGTCGCGGCGCAAGATCTGGGAGATCGTCGCGGACTTCCGCGATAGCGGCGGGACGATCCTTCTGACCACGCACTACATGGAAGAGGCGCAGCGGCTCTGCGAGCGCGTGGCGGTGATCGATCGCGGGCGCGTCATCGCCCTCGGGACGCCGCGCGAGCTGATCGCGCGCTTGGGGGCGGAGCACGTCGTGGAGGTGCGTGTGGAGGGGGCGTGGGACGCGAACGCCGCGGGCGCGCTGCCGGGCGTGCGCAGCGTGACGCAGCAGGACGGCGTGGCGCGGCTCAACGTCAGCCGCCTGCACGAGGCCGTCCCCGCGCTCATGGGCACGCTCGCCGCGGCAGGGCTCACGCTGAGCGAGTTGAGCACGCACGAGGCTACGCTCGAGGACGTCTTCGTCGCACTGACGGGACGCCACTTGCGCGACGAGTGAGGAGCGGACGCATGTATCGCCACCCGCTTTTTCAGCTTTCGCTGGCGCGCCTGCGCGAGTTCGTCCGTGAACCCGAGGCGCTCTTCTGGGTGTTTTTCTTCCCGATCCTGATGACGATCGCCCTGGGCCTCGCCTTTCGCGGCGGGAGTCCTCAGGAAGTCTTCGTCGGCGTCCAGGAGGGGCCCTCAGCCGAAACGCTCGCCGCCGCGCTCGATGCCGATCCCGGCGTGCGGGCGAGCGTCCTCGCCGAGGACGCAGCGCGCGCATCGTTGCGGCGCGGGGCGGTCGCGGTCGTCGTCGTGCCCGGCGATCCCTGGACCTTTTGGTTCGACCCGACGCGCCCCGAGAGCCGCGAGGCGCGGCTGGTCGCCAACGAGGTGCTGCAGCGAGCGAGCGGCCGCCAGGACGCCCACGACACGGCGACGCGCGAAATGCGCGAGCCCGGCTCGCGCTACATCGACTTCGTGGTGCCAGGGCTGCTCGGACTGAATCTCATGGGCACCGGCATGTGGGGCATCGGATTCAACATCGTGCAGGCGCGCTCGAAGCGGCTGCTCAAGCGCATGACGGCCACGCCCATGCCGCGCTCTTACTTCCTGCTCGCCCACGTCATCGGCCGGCTCGTGTTTCTCGTGCCCGAGGTCGTGCTCATCGTCGGTTTCGCCGTGCTCGTCTTCGACGTCCCCGTGTATGGCTCGTGGTTCGCCCTCGCCGTCGTCAACGTCGTCGGCACCTTCACCTTCGCGGGCCTGGGTCTCCTCGTGGCCAGCCGCGCCCAGACCATCGAGGGCGTCTCGGGACTGATGAATGTCGTCATGCTGCCGATGTGGATCGCCTCGGGCGTGTTCTTCTCGACCGAGCGCTTTCCGCCCTTTCTCCAGCCCGCCATCCAGGCTCTCCCCCTCACCGCCGTCAACGACGCGCTCCGGGGCGTCATGCTCGAAGGCTCCTCTCTCCTCTCCCTCGCCCCTGAACTCGCGATCGCCTCCGCCTGGGCCATCGTCTCCTTCACCCTTGCCCTCGTCCTCTTCCGCTGGAAGTAGCGGGGACAGTCGAATTACGGGGACGGTCGAATTAGGGGGACAGTCGACTTAGGGGGACAGTCGACTTAGGGGGACAGTCGACTTAAGGTGCCTGTCCCTCTAAGTCGACTGTCCCCAAAGGGGTGAGAGAGGCGCGATGACGGGATCGGTGGACTTGCCGCGCGGCGTGCTGCGGCCGCTCTCCGTGGCGCCGATGATGGAGCGCACGGACCGGCATTTTCGCTTCTTCGTCCGCGCCCTCACGCGCCGCACGCTGCTCTACACCGAGATGGTGACGGCGCGGGCGATCCTCCGCGGCGATCGAGCCCGATTGCTCGCCTACCACGCGGACGAGCGGCCGCTCGCGCTGCAGCTCGGCGGCGACGATCCGCACGAACTCACCGCCTGCGCCCGCATCGCGCACGATCTCGGCTTCGACGAGGTGAACCTGAACGCGGGCTGTCCGTCCGATCGCGTCCAGCATGGCCGCTTCGGGGCGTGTCTGATGGACGATGCTCCGCGCGTCGCGGAATGCGTCGCCGCGATGCGCGACGCGGCTCCCCTCCCCGTCACGGTCAAACACCGCATCGGCGTCGACGAGCGCGACAGCTACGACGACATGCTCGCCTTCGTCGACACCGTCGCGAGTTCGGGCTGCGACCGATTCACCGTGCACGCGCGCAAGGCCTGGCTCTCCGGCCTCAGCCCGCGCGAGAACCGCGAGATCCCGCCGCTTCGTTACGACGACGTCCATCGGCTCAAACGCGAGCGGTCGCACCTTGTCATCGAGATCAACGGCGGCCTCCTCACCCTCGACGACGCCCGCGCCCATCTTGCTCATGTCGACGCCGCGATGGTCGGACGAGCGGCCTGGGACGACCCCTTCGCGTTCGCAGCGGCGGATCGCGTGATCTTCGGCGAGAGCGAACACGCGCCGACGCGCCGCGAGGCCGCGTTTCGCTTGCTCGACTACCTCGCCGCGCTCGAGTCCGCCGGCGAATCCGCGACACACGCGCTGCGCGTCATCGCGGGACTGCTCACTGGCCGCCCCGGTTCGCGCGCTTGGCGCCGCGCCGTGTCGCAGGTCGCCGCGGGCTCCTCGGCAACCCGCGCGCTCGCGGGCGCCATTGCCGCCGCGCCCGCGCACGTTCTCGACGAGCGCGGGTGAGCGCGGCTCACCGACCCGGCACGCGCAGCCCCTTCGCGCGGAGCCACTCGCCGCGGAATATCGTCGAGGCGTAGCGTGATCCCGTGTCGCAGAGGTTGCAGACGATCGTCTTCCCCCGCCCCTCGCCCGCCGCGTAGCGCACCGCGCCCGCGAGCGAAAGACCCGCGGATCCGCCGACGTAGAGCCCCTCCTCCCAGAGCAGCCGGTACGCCTCGTCCACGGCATCCTGATCGGAGACCGCGCTGTTCTTCTTCATCATCGTCGTCAGCCTGTTCCCCCTCGGCATCGGT
>CAZPJJ010000218.1:0-6948 GCA_964586535.1 uncultured Acidobacteriota bacterium
TCGATCGCGCGCCGCGCGTGCTGCGCGCGGGGGGCGCGCTGCTCATGGAGATGGATCCGCGCCAGGTTCCGCGGCTCGCGGCGCGCGCCCGCAGGAGCTGCTCGTGGCAGGATGTCTCGGCGCGCGAAGATCGCTACGGGCGCGCGCGCTTCCTCGCCCTGCGGCGGGCGTGAGTCGCGAAGGAGTTCTCGTGAAATCGAGCGCTGCACTCGTCATCGGCGTCGTGATGGTCGCGCTCTTCGCGGGCGCCGCGGCGCTTTCGACATGGATCGGCGGCGCGTCCGGTGACGACGCGCTCGCGCCCTGCGGACGCCCGGTCACGGTACTCGCCGACGACGGCGCCGAAGTCCTCGCCGTCTCCTATCGCTGCGACGCGGTTCCTGGGAAGCACCCCGCGCTGGCCGTCTGGCCGCGCGAGCCCGGCGCGGCGACGGGATTCCTGGCGCCGCTCGATCGTTGGGCTCGCGAGGGGCGCACCCTCTTCGTGGTGACGGGTCCCAGGCGCCCGGGCGCGGAGTACCGCGATCTCGACGCCGTGCTCGCCGCGCTCACGGACGACCCTGCGGTCGATCCCGGCCGGCTCGGCGTCCTCGTCGAGGGCGGCGTCGCGCACGCGTTCGCGCCCGAGGGCGCGTTGCATTGGCCCGAGGCGCTCGACGCGCTCGTCGTCTGCGATCCCCCCGAGGACGTGCGACCGCTGCTGCGCGAAGCGGGCGCGGGCCGCACGCTGGTGCTCCTCGCCGAAGGCCGCGGCGCCGCGCCCGGCGACGGCGAGGAGGCGCTGCCGCGCCGCACCTGGCGCGTCGGCCGTCCCGCGCTCGGCGGCTCGGCGAAGCGCGCGGACGCGTGGCTCTGGGAGGCGCTCGATGCCGCGCCAGCCGCCGCGGAGGCAGCGCCATGAGCGCGACCTGGACGCTCGCCACCTGGAACGTCAACTCCGTGAAGGCGCGCGAGGCGCATCTCGTCGCGTGGCTCTCCGAGCAGTGCCCGGACGTCCTCGCGCTCCAGGAGATCAAGACCGTCGACGACGCATTCCCGCGCGCGTCCGTCGAAGCCGCGGGCTATACGGCCGCCACCTACGGCCAGAAGACCTACAACGGCGTCGCGCTCCTTTCGCGCGCGGAACTCGCCGACATCACGCGCTCGCTGCCGGAACTCGGCGACGATCCGCAGGCGCGCGCCATCGCCGGCACCCTCGACGACGTGCGCGTCCTCGGGCTCTATGTGCCCAACGGGTCCGAGGTGGGCTCGGACAAGTACGCCTACAAGCTCGACTGGCTCGACAAACTCGCGCGCCATCTCGAGGCGCATCACGACCCCGAGCGCCCGCTCGCGCTCGTCGGCGATTTCAACGTCGCTCCCGACGAGCGCGACATCTACGATCCCATCGGATTCGCCGAACAGGTGCTCTTCTCGCCGCCCGAGCGCGCCGCACTCCAGCGCCTGCTCGACTGGGGGCTCGTCGATCTCTTCCGCGCGTTCGAGAGCGGCCCCAAGCACTACTCGTGGTGGGACTACCGGCAGGGCGCCTTCCGCCGCAACATGGGCGCGCGCATCGATCTCGTCCTGGTCACGAAGCCGCTCGCCGCGCGCGCCGTGTCGTGCGCGATCGATAAATCGCCTCGCAAACTGGAAAAGCCCTCGGACCACGCGCCCGTCGTCGCGGCCTTCCGCCGCGCGTGAACGGCGCCCGCGCAAGGAGCACTCCGTGAGCCGCGCCGAAGAGTTCCGCCGCTACCGCGAGAAGATGAACGAGCGCATCCTGGCCGCCGGGAACGTCTCGATCAACCGCTTCTTCAATCTCGACACGCGCGCCTACGAAGATGGCGCGCTCGACGTGAAGACCAAGGAGATCGCGGGCCTCGTCGCCTCGATGGTCCTGCGTTGCGACGACTGCATCGCCTACCACGTGCTGCGCTGCCTCGAAGTCGGCGTGACGCGCGAGCAGCTCTTCGAGGCCTTCAACGTCGGCCTCGTCGTCGGCGGCTCGATCGTCATCCCGCACCTGCGGCGCGCCGTGGAACTGGTCGACGAGGTCTCGCCCGCGGGCTAGCTCCTCGAGCGCCTCATCGCGAGCGCGCGAGCGCGGCATCGAGGGCGTCGTCGAGCAGGTGCGCGATCGCGTCGGCCCCGGGGGGCGCGAGCATCGAGTAGTGATCGCCGGGAATCACGTGC
Source organism: uncultured Acidobacteriota bacterium (assembly GCA_964586535.1). Lineage (GTDB taxonomy): Bacteria > Acidobacteriota > Polarisedimenticolia > J045 > J045 > CAZPJJ01. The sequence continues at coordinate 2,176 of CAZPJJ010000218.1, forward strand.
GTGCTCACGCCGCGCTCGACGAGGTGCGCCCATCCGCAGGATGCATCGATCGGCGCCGAGAGCGGGCGGCGCCGGCAGCGCGCCACGACCACTGGGCCGCGCCAGGGGCGGGGGGCGTACGCAAGGTCCATCGCGAGATGCGCTTCCTTCAGCGCGGCTGCCAACTCGCGCTGCGACGATCGCGGCTGCTCGGTCAGCGAGTACAGGTGGCGGCGCCAGGCGATCTTCTCGCGGACGAGTTCTGCCCAGCCGAGGGGCCCAAGCGCGAGCACGTTCAGCAGGATCCGCCACGGGAGGCGCGCGCGTCGCGCGACGAGTCGTGGCTCGTACGTGTCGAGCAGCGCGACGACGACCGGCGAGTCGCCGCGCCCGTCGAGGAGGCGCGCCATCTCGAAGACGAGCGAGCCTCCCGTCGAGTACCCGGCGAGCGCGAGGGGCCCGCGGATGTCGGCTTCATCGAGGGCGCGGACGAGTTCCTTCGCCGTGCCTTCCATCGTCAGCGCCCCGGTCTCCGCTCCGCTTCCCATCGCCATCGTTTCGAGCGCGAACACGGCTCGTCCGGGACGCAGTCTGTCCGCGAGGTCGCGGAACCAATGCACGCCTCCGCCGGCGCCCGGGACGAGGATCCAGGGGATCGGATCCTTCCCGGCGCGCAATGTGCGCACGATCGAGGCCGTCTTTCCACAACCCCCCGCGTCGATGCGTTCCGCGAGACCGCGAGCGGTGGAAATCTGCGAGAGCACGGCGAACGAGAGATGGAACCCAGTGCGCGTCTCGATCTCGAGCAAGGCGCGCACGCCCGAGAGCGAGTCGCCGCCGTGATCGAAGAAGTCGTCGTCCAGGTCGAGGCTCGGCTGGGCGAGCACCTCGCGGAAGACGCCGAGGACGTCACCAGGCGTGCCCTCGGGTAGAGGTGCTGCCTCCGCCTCGGTGCTGGGGAGTGGCAGGCGGTCGCGATCGACCTTGCCATTGGCGGTGAGCGGGAGTTCGTCGAGAAAGACGATGGCACGCGGGACCATCTCTGCGGTCAGGGACGTGCGCGCGTGCGCGAGCACGGTCTCCGCGTCGAGCGCAGCTCCCTCGCCGGCGACGACCCACGCGACCAGCCCTCCTCCAGGTGCCGTCGCGTCGCCGACGAGCGCGACGCTCGCCTGCTCGATCGCGGGATGGCGCATGATCGCGCTCTCGATCTCGCCGAGCTCGACGCGCACGCCGCGGATCTGCACCTGCCTGTCGATGCGGCCGAAGAATTCCAGCTCACCGTCGTCGCGCCAGGCGACGAGGTCGCCCGTGCGATAGAGGCGCGCGCCCGGCTCCTCGGGCAGAGCGTGGCCGACGAAACGCTCGCGCGTGAGATCGTCGCGGCCGAGATAGCCGCGGGCGAGGCAGATGCCTCCCACGTAGAGCTCGCCCTCCTCGCCGACGTCGACCGGGTCGCCCCGCTCATCGAGGACGTAGACCCGCGTGCCCGCGATCGCATGGCCGATCGGCGGCGGCCCGGGCGGCGCATCGGGCCCCGAGGGGATCTCCGCCCACGTCGTGTCCACCGTGCATTCGGTCGGACCGTAGGTGTTGATCACGCGGAAGGGGAGTGGCGCCGCCGGAGCCATTCGCAGCGCCTCGCCGCCCGTGAGCAGCACGCGGAGCGCCGACGAGGCGGGCCACGGCTCGCGGAACGCCAGCTCCGCGACGGGCGTCGAGAGGAAGCTCACGGTGACGCGCTCTTCCTGGATCCATCGGCAGAGCGCGCGGACGTCGCGCTTGACGTCCTTGGGCGGGATCACGACGGTTGCGCCGCAGGAGAGCGCCGGCCAGATGTCCGCCACGGACGCATCGAAAGCGACGCCCTCCGCGGCCGAGACGCGGTCGCGCGTGTCGAGCGCGAGGGCGCTCTCGTAGTGCTGAACGAGATTCGTGAGCGAGCGCTGCTCGACGGCGACGCCCTTCGGCTGGCCGGTGGATCCCGACGTGTAGATCACGTAGGCAAGGGCCGTGTCGTCGACGCGCGCGTCGCGCACGGGAGCGAGAGCCGCCGCCTCGGCGAGCGCGCCCGCGATCGGCACCCTGGGCGACGAATCCGGAGCGCCCTCGCAGACGACGCCACGTCCCAGCAGGACGAAGCGCGCCCCGCTGCTTTCAGCCACGAAGCTCACGCGCTCGGCAGGGTAGGCGGGATCGAGCGGCACGTAGGCCGCGCGCGCCTTGCCGATCGCGAGCAACGCCACGATCTGCTCGGCGCTCGCGTGCGCAAGGACCGCGACGCGGTCTTCCGGCAGGACGCCCCGCGAGAGCAGCCACGACGCAAGGCGGCCGGCGCGCTCGTCGAGGGCCGCGTACGAGAGCGATTCGTACTCGTCCTGGACCGCGACCTGATCGGGCGTCGACTGTGCCCAGCGCTGAAAACGAGCGAGCGCCGTCTCGCCCGGAGCCGCCGCGGAGAAGCGCTGGTTCCAGCGCACGAGCACTTCTTCGCGCCGCGCGTCGGGGAGTGCGCGCCGCTCCGGTGCGCCGTCGCCGCGGAGGATCGCCCGCGTGCGCTCCGCGAGCGCCGAGCGATCGACTTTCCCGCGCGCGGTCCTCGGCAGCACGCGCACGATGTCCCAGCGCGCGGGCACGAACGCGCGCACGAGCCGCTCGCGGGCGCCACGCGTGAGCGCGTCCGGCGTGATCGTCGCTCCCGCCACAGGCTGAACGTGGGCGATGAGCTGCTTTTCCTCGGCGTGCTCTGCGGGCAGCAGGCCGACCGCGACCGCCTCGACGCCGTCGAGGCCGGCGAGCATCGCTTCGATCTCCTCGAGTTCGACGCGGCGACCGCCGACCTTCACCTGACGATCGAGGCGCCCGAGGATGTCGAAGCGCCCATCGGGGAGACGGCGCGCGAGGTCACCGGTGCGGTACCAGCGACGGCCCGCGTCGGTGGTGACAACGGTCGCGGGCGCGGGGAAGCGCGCCGGGACGCGCGCACCATTCGCGAAGTAGCCGTGGCCCACCGCCGACCCCGCGAGCCACAGGTCGCCGCTCACGCCTACCGGCAGCGGTTCACCGTGCTCGTCGAGGATCACCATCGACGTGCCGCGGATGACGCGGCCGACCGTCGGCTTCCCCTCGCCGGGGTGGCACCGGATCGTGCTCACCCAGACGCTGGCCTCGGTGGGCCCGTAGATGTTGAGAAAGACCCGCCCGCCGCCGAAGCGATCGACGACCGATGCGGGAATCGGCTCGCCGCCGCAGACGATCACGCGCCAGTCGGGATAGGACTCGTCGGGCAAGGACGCGAGCGTCGTCGGCGTGATGAAGCCCGCCGTGATGCGCTCGCGCACGAGGAAATCCGCGAGTGGGCGCCCCGGGCGCTTCGCTTCCCACGGCGTGATCACGAGCGTGGCGCCCGAGCCGAGGGCCATGAGGATCTCGAGCAGCGCCGCGTCGAAAGCGGGCGGCGAGCTCGTGAAGACGCGATCGGCGGGACCGAGGCGCGCGAGCGCGAGGGTGCGCTCGAGCATGATGGACACGCCGCGATGATCGTTCTGCGCGAGCTTCGGCCGGCCCGTCGTCCCCGATGTGAAGAGAGCGAACGCGGGATCGTCGAGCGAGATCCTTGCGGGCGTGAACGGCGCGTCGTGCGGGTCGTTCGCGCTGCCGGCGCGCGCTGGCGCCGCGAGGTCGATCGCGAGCGTCGGAAGCGAGGGCGGGCGCGGCGGCGATCCCACGCGCGGATCGATGAGCGAGAGCGCGAGCGGCGCATCCGCGATCATCGCGCGCAGCCTCTCGGTTGCTTCCTGGGCGTCGAAGGCGATCCACGTCGCCCCCGCGCGCCACGCGGCGAGCATGGCGACGACGGCTTCGAGGCCGCGATCGGCGACGATGCCGACGTACGAGCCCCGCGCGATCCCGTGCGCCGCGAGACGCGCGGCGAGCGCGTCGGCATGGCGGAGGAGCTCGCCGTAGCTCACGCGCCGCGCGCCGTCCTCGACCGCGATCGCCTCGGGCCGGCTGCGGGCGACGTCGAGCACGCGGTCGAGGACCGGGACGGTTCCCGCGGGCGGAGCCGGCACGCGAAGCGCGCGCCGCCGCTCCCATCCCGCGAGGAGCGGGAGATCGCGCACGCGCCCCTCGGCGTGCGAGAGGAATCCCCGCAGGATCGTCGCCGTGCGCCAAGCGATCTCTTGCGCTTCGCGCGGCGCGAGCGCTTCGAGTCCCGCGTCGAAGACCAGCGAGAGCCGCTCGCCGTGATAAGCCGCGAGCGTCGCGCCGTCCGTGCGCTCGATGAGGGAGACGCGGCGCTGCGCCCATCGCCCGCCGCGGCGGCGCAGATGTTCGTCGAGCCGGTAGCGCTCGAAGACGAGGGTCGTGTCGAAGAGCGAGACCTCGGGCGCCAGCTCGAGAGCGTGTCGGATGCGCGGCAGCGGCGTCAGCTCGTGATCCCGCAGAGCGAGGTGCTGTGTCCGCGCGTGGCGCCACACTTCGATGAGCGGCATGTCGGGCGCGACCGTGATGCGCATCGGGGCCGTGTTGACGAGGAGACCGAGCGTGGTCTCGCTTCCCGGGGGGCCACCGTGTCGGCACGCCCGCGTCGTTCCGAAGACGATGTCGTCGCGTCCCGCGTGGCGAGCGAGAAGCAGCGCCCACGCCGACTGCACGAGGGTGTTGACGGTGATCTCGTGACGGCGGGCGACCTCTTCGAGGGCGGCAGTCTCGGCGCGTGAGAGCGATGCAACGCCGAGGACGGGCGTGCTCGCGGCGCGCTGGCGAGGGCGGCCGGGAAGCGAGGCGAAG
>CAZPJJ010000219.1:0-6914 GCA_964586535.1 uncultured Acidobacteriota bacterium
ACTACCTCATTGACGAGCCGCACCATTCGCGCGGCGCGATGCGGCTTGCGCTGACGATGCTGCGAGCCGCTGACGAGGCCGGCTCCACGTCGTTCATGACGTGCAACGAGCCGAGCGTCTCGGAGCCGCGTGAGCGCGAGCGATGGTTCCCCGCCGTCGACGGCGAGCCGGCGCTGATGCTGGAGCCCGCGCTCGACGTGCGCGCGTACAGCGACAAGTACGTCGGCGACGAGACGCGCGCGCGGACGCGCGAGGCGGGAGACGTGTACGGCACGTACGTGAACATCTATGCGAACGAACCGCACGCGGTGCGCTACCAGACGGGCTTCCTTGCGTGGCGCTACGGCGTCGAGACGCTGATGCTCTGGGCGTGGCACCACGGCAGCGTGCCGGACGGCGACGCGCGCGCCTTCCTGCGCGACTGGGAGGCTGTGCGCGAGGGCATCGACGACGTGCGCTACGTGGAGGCGCTCGAGCGCGCGCTCGCGGAAGGCCGCGGCGACGAGGACGCGCGGCGCGGCGCGCAGGCGCTGCTCTCTCGCCTGCGCGAGGAAATCGTCGCCGACCGCGACGCGGTCGGCCGCGTCGACGGCGAGACGGGCGCCTTCGTCGAAGGGCGCGGCGGGCTGGGACCCGAGGCGCTCGACCGCTGGCGCGCGGAGATCGCGAGAGCGTTGATCGATCTCGCTGGTTGACCTCGAGAGCACGCCTTACAAACCACTCCGCGGCCTCGCGCCTCGTGCGCGGTGACACGCGTGTCACCAATCCGCGACTGACGGGGTCACCGGCGGGCACCTACGCTCGCGGTATGTCGATCGCGCTGCGGCAGCTCTCTAAGAGCTTCGAGGGACATCCGGTCGTGCACGACGTCACGCTCGATGTCGGCGACGGCGAGTTCTTCGTCCTGCTGGGACCTTCGGGAAGCGGAAAGAGCACGGTGCTGCGCATGATCGCGGGCCTTCTCGAAGAGGACGCTGGGCGCGTCCTCTTGCGCGGCGTCGACGTGACGGGCGTGCCGCCGCAGAAGCGTGGCGTGGGATTCGTCTTTCAGAGCTACGCGCTCTTCCGCCACATGACGGTCGCCGAGAACGTGGAGTTCGCGCTGCGCATCAGGCACGCGAGCCGCGAGGAGCGGCGGCGGCGGCGTGCGGAGCTGCTCGATCTGGTCGGCCTCTCGGGGCTCGAGGCGCGCTATCCGCACCAGCTCTCGGGAGGACAGCAGCAGCGGGTGGCGCTCGCGCGGGCCCTCGCGCATCGCCCGGAGGTGCTGCTCCTGGACGAGCCCTTCGGTGCGCTGGACGCGAAGATCCGCGTCGAGCTGCGGCGCTCGCTGAAGGCGATCCAGCGCGAACTGGGCGTGACGACGGTATTCGTCACGCACGATCAAGAGGAAGCGTTCGAGCTGGCCGATCGCATCGGAGTCATGAACGAGGGACGGCTGCTCGAGGTCGGGCCGCCGACGGAGCTCTATCTGCGGCCTCGGACGGAGTTCGTGGCGACGTTCCTCGGACGCGCGAACCTGATGGTCGGGGAGTGCAGGGAGCGAGGTGTGCGCGTCGGACCGATCGAGATTCCTTTCGATGCCGGGGTCCGCGCGCACGACGAGGTCCATCGCGTGCAAATCCTCTTCCGCCCCGAGGATGTCGCCGTGAAGCAGACCCGCGAGGCGCTGCGCTGGCCCAGCCTTGGCGAAGGAACGGTGCTCGACGCGGAGTTCTCGGGCTCGATCGAGCGTTTGCGACTGCGCCTGCCTCATCTCACAGGAGTGCGCATGATCGCGCCGCAAGCACCCTACGGGGCGGACTACGCGATCGTGGACGCCATTCGCTCGCAGCACCAGGCGCGCATGTATCCGCTCGCTCCGGGCGACCGCGCGCACGTCGGACTGCGCCGCGCGCACGTGCTCCTTCATCCGGGCCTGCGCTTCGTCGCGCTCGCGCGGGATGCAGAGGGCGCCGCCGCGCTCGCGCCGCTCTGCCGCATCGCGCGCCTGGCGCACGCACGCGTCACGGCGATCGTGGATGGCACGCGCGCCGCGGCGGAGGGCGCGCGCGCGTCACTCCAAGGAGCGCCCATCGTCGATGTCGTGTCCACGCCGGATACGTCGGCGGCGGACGCGGCGCTACGCTCGGGTGGACCGTGCGACCTCATCGCGCGGGCCAAACCGCCGCGCGATGCCGCGGCAGCCGTCGAGGAGCTCGTGGCGACGGGCACGCACCACGTGCTGCTTCTCGGACCGCAGGCTCCGATGCCCCGGCATGCGGTCATCGCCATCGCGCTGGGCGAACCGGGCAAGGAAGACGTGCTCTTCGCGGGACGCCTGCTGCGGCACCTGGGGACGGAAGCGACGCTGCTGACGGTGCTGGACGGCGTGACCGGCGCCGAAGAGAGGCAGCGTGCTGCGCGCTTTCTGGAGGCGGGCGTGCGCACGCTCGCGGGGGTGGGCGTGCGTGCGCGGGCGCTCGTGCGCGTGGGAAACGTCGGTGCGACCGTTCGCGCGCTGCTCGCGGAGCTCGCCTCGGAGATGCTCGTCATGGGCGTGCCGCTGGCGAAGCAGGGCGAGCGACCGCGCCTGACCGGCGTCGCGCGCGAGTTGATCGAGAAATCGAACGTTCCTGCGATTCTCTGCGTGCGTTCCACCGTGCGCGCCGCGGAAGGAACACGACCATGAGACACCCGCATTCGTTGGCGATCGCTCTCTCGTTCGCGATCTCGGCGCTCGCTCCCGTCGCGTTCGCCACGGACCAAACGCTGCTCAATGTTTCGTACGATCCGACGCGCGAGTTCTACCAAGAGGTCAACCAGGCCTTCGCGGCGGAACTCGCGACGCGCACGGGAGACACGCTGCGCGTCAGGCAGTCGCACGGCGGCTCGGGCAAGCAGGCGCGCTCCGTGATCGACGGCCTCGACGCGGATGTCGTGACGCTCGCCCTCGCGTACGACATCGACGCGATCGCCGCCGCGGGGCTGATCGCACACGACTGGCAGCGGCGCCTGCCCCACAACTCGTGCCCCTACACCTCGACCATCGTGTTCCTCGTGAGGGCGGGCAATCCGAAGGGGATCCGCGACTGGGGCGATCTCGCGAGGCCGGGGGTCGTCGTCGTGACCCCCAACCCGAAGACGTCCGGCGGAGCGCGCTGGAACCATCTCGCGGCGTGGGCCTGGGCGAAGCGCCAACCGGGCGGCAACGAAGACTCGGCCCGGGCGATGCTGGCGCGGATCTACGCCAACGTTCCGATCCTCGACACGGGGGCGCGCGGCTCGACGATCACCTTTGTCGAGCGCGGCCAGGGGGACGTGCTCGTCGCCTGGGAGAACGAAGCGCTCCTGGTCACGCGGCGCATGAAACCCGGCCGCTTCGAGATCGTCGTCCCCACGGTCAGCATCCTCGCGGAACCTCCCGTCGCATGGGTGGATGCGAACGTCCGGCGGCACGGGAGCGAGGCGCGCGCGCGGGCCTATCTCCAGTTCCTCTACACCGAGACGGCACAGGAACTCGCAGCGCTCTACTTCTACCGGCCTTCCGATCCGATGGTCGCGAAGCGCCACGCGCGCGATTTTCCCGCGCTCACGCTCGTCACGATCGACAGCGAGTTCGGCGGATGGGCCGCGGCGCATCGCAAGCACTTCGCCGAAGGCGCCATCTTCGATCAGATCCTGCGCGGGAGGTGAGCCGTGCGCGGTGCGCGAGAACGCTCGGCCATTCCGGGATTCGGGCTCTCGCTCGGGATCACGATCACGTATCTCGGGCTGATCGTCCTCATCCCGCTCGCCGCGCTCGTACTGCGCGTCGCCGCGACGCCGCCGGCGGAACTCTTCGCGAGCGTCACCTCCGCACGCGCGCTCGCCGCGTTCCGCCTGAGCTTCTCGCTCGCCGCAACGGCCGCGGCCCTCAACGCGGTCTTCGGCCTCCTTCTCGCGTGGGTCTTGGAACGGACGAGCTTCCCGGGGCGCAAACTCGTCGACGGCCTCATCGATCTCCCCTTTGCACTGCCGACCGCGGTGGCGGGCATCGCGTTGACGACGATGTACGCGGAGAGCGGATGGATCGGCGGGGCGCTCGCGGCGCTCGGTATCCGCGTAGCGTTCACGCCCTTGGGAATCGTCGTCGCTCTCGTCTTCGTCGGACTACCCTTCGTGGTGCGCACGGTGCAACCGGTGCTGCGCGATCTGCCGCGTGCCGTCGAAGAGGCGGCCGAGAGCCTCGGCGCGTCGCACGCCACGACGTTCGCGCGCGTGATCTTCCCCGAGTTGCGAGGGGCGCTCGTGAGCGGCTTCACGCTCGCCTTCGCGCGCGGGCTCGGCGAGTACGGCTCGGTGATCTTCATCGCGGGCAACATGCCTTTCGAAACCGAGATCGCCCCGCTCTTGATCGTGATTCGCCTCGAAGAGTACGACTACGCGGGCGCGACGGCGCTCGCGCTCTTCTTCCTGGTGCTCTCGTTCGCGCTGCTCTTCGCGATCAACGCGATCACGTTCCGCCGCGAGCGGACGGCGTGAGAGGCGCGCCATGACCGTAAGACCCCCATCCCTGGCACGAGTGCTGCTGATCGGCGCCGCGCTCCTCTTCGTCGGGCTCTTTCTCGTCGCACCGGTCGCCCTCGTCTTCGCCGAGGCCTTCGCGCAGGGCGCGCGCACCTACGCCGCCGCGATCACCGAACCGGACGCTCGCTCGGCGATCGCGCTCACCGCGCTGACGGCGGCCTGCGTCGTACCCGTGAACGTCGTCTTCGGAGTGGCCGCGGCGTGGGCGATCGCGCGCTTCGAGTTCCGCGGCAAGCGCGCGCTCGTGACGCTCATCGACGTGCCCTTCAGCGTCTCGCCCGTGATCGGCGGGCTCTTCTTCGTGCTGCTCTTCGGCGCGCAGGGCTGGCTGGGTCCTTGGCTGGCCGAGCGCGAGATCCGCGTGATCTTCGCCGCACCCGGAATCGTCCTCGCGACGCTTTTCGTGACGGCTCCGCTCGTCGCGCGCGAGCTGATCCCGCTCCTGCGAGCACAGGGCTCCGAAGAGGAGGTGGTCGCCGCTACGCTCGGCGCCTCGGGGTTCGCGACGTTCTGGCGCGTGAGCCTGCCGAAGATCAAGTGGGGCCTGATGTACGGAGTCATCCTCTGCACGGCGCGCTCGATGGGTGAGTTCGGCGCGGTTTCCGTGGTTTCCGGACACATTCGCGGAGAAACGACCACGGTGCCCTTGCACGTGGAGATGCTCTACAACGAGTATCAATTCGCGGCCGCCTTCGCCTGCGCGTCGCTCTTGACGGTCGTCGCGCTCGTCACGCTCGTCCTCAAGGAAGTCGTCGCGTGGCGCGCAGGTGAATGAGGGGTCGCAGGGAGGTCGCGTCACGCATGCGACGCCTTTCTCTCGGCACGCTGCTCGCGCTGGTCATGGCGGCACTCGGTGTGGCGGCGATCGCGGGCGTCTATCTCGCGGGCGCCGGCGTGCTGGCGCGGCTCGCGGACGATCAGGCGACGGCGCGAGTCTTCGCCGGCGGCGTGGCGGCCGCCGCGGCGATCGATGGTGCGGCCGCGGATCTGCAGCGCTCGGCGCGCCTGCTCACCGAGCGGCCGACGCTGCGCCGTTTGCTCGAGAGCGGCGCCACCGACGAAGCCAGTGCTTTTCTCGACGAGTTCCGCGCGACGAGCGGCCACTCGGGAGTCGCGATCGCGCAGGACGGCCGCGTCCTCGTGACGAGCCGGCGCCTCGACGGCTGGCCCGCGCTCCTCGCCGCCGCGCATGGCGAGGAGGGAACCGCGACGGTCGCGGGGGTGGACGGCGGGCCGATGCTGATCGCGTGGTCCTCATGGAGCGAAGCGCCCGCCCGCACCGTGCTCGTCGCTCGCCTGCTCGACGCGGACTTCGCCGCTGCTCTCGGCGGCGAACTCGGTCTCGCGGTGTCGTTCACCGCGCGTGCCACGCTCGAGCATGACGGCGCCGACCCCTCCGCCGCGCTCGGCCTCGCCGCGCTCGACGCGGGCCGCCCGATCGTGCGCGCCTTCCAGAGGCCGGCGCGGCGCGTGGTCGCGGTGCCGCTGCCCTTCGCGGGCGCTGGCGAGGCGCAGGGCGTCGTTCTCGCGACGCTGGATGCCGCCGTCCTGGAGGAGCCGCAGCGCCGGCTGGCGACGCGCCTCGGAGTGCTGGCGCTCGCGGCGGCGGCCGTCTTCGTCGGCCTCGCGCCCTGGGTCGCGCGGCGCCTCACGCGGCCGATCGAAGAACTGCGGAAGGCGGCCGCGAGACTCGGCGGCGGCGACCTTGCGTCTCCCATCCCGCGTGTCGGCACGGTCGAGATCGCGACGCTCGCGGCCACGATGGAGGAGATGCGCGAGCGCGTGCTGCGCTTGACGCGCGAACTGGAGAAGCGGCGCCTCGAGTCCGAGGCGATTCTCAACGGCATCTCCGAAGGCGTCTTCGCGGTCGACCGCGAACGTGCGATCCGCTACGTCAACCCGCAGGCGGCGCTGCTCCTCGGCATCGACGCCGCGGACGCGATCGGCCGCTTCTGCGGCGACGTGTTGCGTCCGGAGCCTCGTGACGGTGAGCGCCCCTGCGAGGAGCACTGCCCCATCCTGCACGCGCGCTTCCGGGGCGAATCGCGCGCCACCGAGCACCTGCGCGGCGCCCGCGCGCTCGCGCGCACCGTCGTGGTGACGAGCGCGCCTCCCTCTGAGAGCTCCAGGGCCGACGAACCCGCTCCACTGCAATTCCAGCTCCTCCGCGACGAAACGGACGTCGAGGCGGGGCGGCGGCTTCGCGACAGCGTGCTGGCGAACATCTCGCACGAGTTCCGCACGCCGCTCTCCGCGCAGTTGGCCTCGCTCGAGTTGCTACGCGACAAGCTGCCCGACCTCTCGCGCGACGAAATGCGGGGCCTCGTCCTTGCGCTCGAGCGCGGCGCGCTCCGCCTCGCGCGGCT
>CAZPJJ010000220.1:0-6869 GCA_964586535.1 uncultured Acidobacteriota bacterium
GCCGCGAGCCGCTGGGACCATCCCCGGCCGGCAAAAGATCGTTTTCTGTCATGGTGCTCCAGCGTGGGTGCCCGACAATCGGCGCCCGCGGATTGTAGCGCGCGCGTTCTCGGAGGGGGAGACGTCGAGGCGAATCGGCTGGAGGTCTACACTGTGCGGCGGAGCGGAGCCGGCGAGAGGGTCGCTGCGCTGCGACCTCCGGGTCGTGAGCGTGGAGGAAAGTCCGGACTCCGCAGGGCAGTGCGCTGGGTAACGCCCAGGCGGGGTGACCCGACGGAAAGTGCAACAGAGAGCAGACCGCCAACGGCCGGCGCTCGCGCCGGTGCGGGCAAGGGTGAAACGGTGGGGTAAGAGCCCACCAGCGCTCCGGGCAACCGGGGCGGCTCGGTAAACCCCGCACGGAGCAAGGCCAAATAGGGAAGCTATGGCGTGGCCCGCGCCGCTTCCGGGTAGGCCGCTCGAGGCGATGGGAGACCTTCGCCCCAGATGAATGACCCTCCTCCTCCGGGAGAACAGAATCCGGCTTACGACCGGCTCCGCTCCACTCCACTCGTCACTCATCGCTTTGGGGCCGCCAGGTCGGGCGGTCCCGTCTCGGCGCTCCTGCGTCTGCCTCTCGCTTTCGCTCATAATTCCCTTCCGAACGAGGAACGAATCCCATGGAGATTGCTCGAACCCACTCGCGAGGAGCGCGCCACCAAGCTCTGCAGGCTCGACTCCTCGGCGAACTCGAAGCTCTCGCCCCTCAGACGGAGCGCCTCGCACTCGACTTTCATCGCATGCCGGAGCTCGGGAGCGAGGAAGTCAACACCGTGCAGCGCTTCACGGGTGAACTTGAAGAAGAGGACTTTCACGTCACGACGGGCGTCGCGGGTTTGACGACCGCGTTCCGCGCGGAGCGGAGTTCCGCCCGCCGACCTTGCGTTGGATACCTCGCCGAGTACGACGCGATTCCAGGATTGGGTCACGCGTGCGGTCATAACCTGATCTGCGCGGCGTCGTTCGCGGCAGCCGTCGCCCTCTCTCGTCTGCTCGACGAGGTCCCTGGAACCGTCGCCCTCATTGGAGCACCCGCCGAGGAGACTTTCGGCGGCAAGATCGTGCTCGTGCATCGAGGGGCTTACGAGGGACTCGACGTGGCGCTCCTCGCGCACCCGGGGAGCGAAAACCGCGCGCTGGTTCAGAGCATGGCGTCTTGGTCCTTCGAGGTCGTCTTCGAGGGAAAGACGGCGCACGCCGTCGCGGCTCCCGAAGAGGGCGTCAACGCGCTCGACGCAATGATCCAACTATTCGTGGCCAAGGATGCGCTCGTGAAGTCTCTCGATCCGTCGGTGCGCATTCCTGGAGTGATCCTGGAAGGAGGTGTGCGGCCAAACGTGATTCCGGCGCACGCTCGCGCTCGCTTCAGCCTGCGAGCTCGTGACGCCGACTACCTCGTGGATGTCGTCGCGCGCCGCTTCCGCGAACTGGTCACGAGCGTCTCGCTCGCCACCAACGCGCAGGCGCGCATCGAGCCCGTCGACAATCTCTACGATGAATTTCAGGCGAATCCGGCGTTGGCGGAGCTCTGGACTCACCACGCGCGCTCGCTCGGCGTTCAGCTTGCCGACGGAAGCGGGCGGACGATCGGCTCGCTTGACATGGGAGCACTCTCGCATCGAGTGCCCGCTCTGCATCCTCTCTTCTCGATCGTCGAATCGCCGGTTCCGACGCACACGTCCGGTTTCACCGAAGCCTCCCGGGCGGGCTTCGCCGTCGAGTCGACCCTGCGAGCGGCAAGCGTGCTCGCTCTGACGGGGCTCGATATCCTCGTGGAACCCAGCCTTCTTTCCCAGGTTCGCGACACGCACCGCGAGAGACCCGCCTCCTTGCTGGCTCGCCGCGACGCTCCCTTGGTGACCGAGTGAGCGCGGCGGGCACGTGTTTCGCCGGTCCTCGATTGGCGCAGGGCGCTCGCATCGCGGTGATCGCACCTGCCTCCCGCGTCGATGGGGAGGTTCTCGAGCGAGGACTCGCCCGGCTGAGATCGTGGGGTTTCCAACCTGTATTGGGTAGCCACGTCCTGGATGGCCATGGGGATCTTGCGGGGCGTGACGAAGCGCGTGCCGCCGACCTCGAGTGGGCCCTTGGCGAAGCAGGCATCGACGCCGTCTGGGCGGCACGTGGAGGGTGGGGGACGGCGCGGACGCTAGCCGCACTCCCCGAGGTTAGCCTGTATCGCGCGCGTCGATGGGTTCTCGGTTCATCGGACGTCACGGTGCTCCTCAACGCGCTGGCGATGCGAGGCGTCTGCGCAGTGCACGCTCCGATGGTCGTCGACCTGGCGGATCCTTCCCGCTTCGTTGCGCACGCTCTGCGTGACTTCCTCGCCGCGCCGCGTGCGCCCCTGGAGGTCTGCGCCGGCTCGGCGTCCTCTTCGACGCTCGTCCGCGGGAGGGCCTCGGGACGGCTCGCGGGCGGAAACCTCACGACCCTCGCCGCTGCGATCGGCACCCCTTTCGCACCGGAATTCTCGGGCGCGATTGTCATCCTGGAGGACGTCAACGAGGCGCCCTACCGGGTCGATCGACTGCTGTGGCAGCTGCGCGAGTCCGGAGCCCTGGCAGCCGTCCATGGGCTCGTCTTCGGTCAGTTCACGCGCTGCGTCCCCGCGCCGGGCCGCGCGAGCCGCTCGCTGAGGGATGTGATCCGAGCCCATGCCTCGGCACTCGGCGTCCCCGCCGCGATGGGATTCCCCCTCGGTCACGGGCGCAAGACGCACGCAGTTCCCCTGGGGTACTCGGCGTTTCTCGATGCCAACAGGGGAATCTTGCGCCTCCGCGCGCCAGGGGCCGCGCCGTGAGAACACCGGGCGCGGTCACCGCGCTCCGCGTGGCGTACGACGGAACCGACTTCGCTGGCTGGCAGATTCAGCCTGGCGTCGAGACGATCCAGGGTGTCCTCGAACTCGCGCTCGCGCGCGTCCACGGGGTCGCGTCCACGCGAGTTCCGGTCGTCGGATCGGGGCGCACGGACGCCGGCGTCCACGCTCTCGGACAAGTGGCGAGCTACCGGCCGCCGACGCCTCGCGAACCCGCGGTCCTGGAGCACGCTCTGAACGGGCTCCTGCCCAAAGCGATTCGAGTCCTTGCAGTGCGAGCGATGCCCTCGACTTTCCACGCGTGCCGCTCCGCAACCGGGAAGACCTACCGCTACCGAATCGTGAATCGCTCGCTCGCACTTCCCTTTGAAGTTCGGTACGCATGGCATGTGCGAGTGCCTTTGGACAAGGGAGCGATGGCCGAGGCGGCGACGGCCCTGGTCGGCCGGCACGACTTTGCTTCGTTCGCGTCGACGGGAGGGCAGAGCAAGGATTCCGTCCGCCACTTGCGGATGCTCGCGCTTCGGACCCGTGACGCGGGAATCATCGAGATCGAAGCGGAGGCGGACGGTTTTCTCTACCACATGGTGAGGAACCTCGTGGGGCTTCTCGTGGAGATCGGATCCGGCCGTCGGGCCGTGAGTGAGGCGCGACGCCTCTTGGAGGCACGGACCCGCGCATCTTCGGCACCGGGAGCGCCCGCCGAGGGACTTTGCCTGGTGCGCGTCATGTACGATCCGGATCTCGACTTTTGAATGGGGTGGGCGGAGGGTGCTAATCTGCGCCCGGATCGGCGAAAGCGGAGCGAGGCCAATGGCGGCAAGAGACGACGAGGGACGCGAGCAGCGAACCCGCGGGGAGGCGGACGCGGGAACCCGCGACGTCGAGAGCGATCTCGTGACCCGCATCGACTTCTCCCGCCTGCCAAGGCATGTCGCGATCATCATGGACGGCAACGGCCGGTGGGCCCGTCAGCGCGGGCTGCCGCGGGTTGCGGGACATCGTGCCGGCATCACAGCCGTTCGCGACGCACTCGAGGCCTCGGCGAGACTCGGTCTGGAGGTGCTCACACTCTACGCGTTCAGCCGCGAGAACTGGAGCCGCCCATCAGCGGAAGTGAACACCCTGATGCGGCTACTGAAGGAGTATCTCGACGCCGAGATCGATACGCTTCACGAGAAGAACATTCGCTTTAGGACGATCGGGCGCATCTCCGACCTTCCCGCTCGCGTGGCTGATGCGCTTCGCTCGGCATCCGAGCGTACGCGCCAAAATACAGGTATGGATTTCGTGATCGCGCTCTCCTACTCGGGACGGACCGAGATTGCGGACGCTGCGCGAAGTCTTGCGGAGTCCGTGCGAGCGGGCGAGATCGACCCGGCCGACATCGACGAGACGCTCTTCGCGCGCCGGCTCTACACGGAGGACCTCGCGGATCCCGACCTTCTGATTCGCACGTCGGGCGAGATGCGCGTGAGCAATTTTCTGCTCTGGCAGATTGCCTATGCGGAACTCTGGGTGACTCCGATCCTCTGGCCCGATTTCCGGCGTCAGCATCTCTACGCAGCCATCCTCGATTACCAGCTTCGCGACCGCCGCTTCGGGCGCGTGCTCGAAGGCAACGCTCAGCGAGACGCTCCTCTTCGTTCGTCTCGGCGTTCCAGCACGTGACGCGGGTTCTGACCGGGTTGGCGCTTGCGATCCTCGTGCTTTCCGGAGTGCGATGGGCACCGCTTTGGCTCTTCTGGAGCGTCGTCGGACTCGTGGTCGTGCTCGCGACGCACGAGATGTGCGTGATCCTCGAATCCGCCGGCCGCGGTCCCTGGCGCATCGTCGCGCAGCTCGGCGCCCTCGGGATCGCTGCGGGGTTTCTCGTCCCGGAACCGCCGCTTCTCGCTCTCGTAGCCTGCTTCTTGTGTCTCGTCTGTCTCCGCGGTCTCGTATCCGGCGAGGAGCCCGCGTTCCGACTGGACCGGATTCTGGGGACGCTCTTCGCGGGGCTCTATGTCGGCTTGGCGCTCGGGCACGTCGGGGGACTGCTTTCGTGTCATGGCCCGGCGGCGCGGGAGCGCGGCGAGGACCTTCTGATCCTGGCGATCGTCGTCGTCTATTTCGGCGACACGGCTGCGTACTACGGTGGGCGCGCTTGGGGGCGCCATCGATTGGCTCCACGGCTCTCGCCGAAAAAGACTTGGGAAGGAGCCGTCTCCGGCCTCCTCGGCGGCGTTGCTGGAGCCCTGCTCGGATCGTTCTGGTTCTTTCAGGCGCTCTCTTGGCCACACGCTTTGACGATCGGCTTCGTCCTGGGCGTGGCGGCGATCGCGGGCGACCTCCTCGAGTCGCTTTTAAAGCGAGCCGCAGGCGTCAAAGATTCCGGAACGCTTCTGCCGGGACACGGCGGCGTTCTGGACCGCATCGACAGCCTCCTGCTGGCGGGACCCGCCCTCTTCTGGTACCACCGGTTGTTGTTGAGTGGCGGCTAGTCCGGGCGGTCCGTGCGGAAGCAGGGTTTCTTGGGTGCTTCCGAGCCGCTCCGGCATCGCGATCGAACCCAGCCGGAGGACGACCTCCGCGGAGGATGAGTGCTCGTGAGAATCGCCATCCTCGGGTCGACCGGCTCGATCGGTACGAGCACGCTCGACGTGATCGGTCACCACGGCGAGCGATTCCGCGTCGTCGGACTCGCGGCGGGACGACGCGTGCGTGAGCTCGCGCAGCAGGTGTTGCGATTCGAGCCGACGCACGTGGCCGTTCCCGACGAGGCTACCGCGCTGGAACTACGCTCGCTCATCGAAGGCGCGAGAGTCAATCCCGCCGTCATGATCGGAGTCGAAGGACTTCGTCAACTGGTGCGGGAATGTGGTGCGGACGTGGTCGTCTCGGGCATCGTCGGCGCCGCGGGCCTCCTGCCCACGCTCGAGGCGATTCGCTGCGGCGCACGCGTCGGTCTGGCTAACAAAGAGGCGCTCGTCGTCTCGGGCGAAGTGATGATCGCGGCCGCCGAGGCGCACGGAGCCGTCATCCTTCCGGTAGACAGCGAGCACAACGCGATTCACCAATGTCTGCGAAGCGGCCGGGGTTCGGAAGTCGCGCGCTTGATCTTGACGGCCTCCGGAGGACCTTTCCGCGGTAGATCGAAGCAGCAACTCGTGGGGGTGTCTCCCGAGGAGGCGCTTGCGCACCCGACGTGGAAGATGGGCCCCAAGATCTCGATCGACTCGGCCACTCTCATGAACAAGGGACTCGAAGTCATCGAGGCGCGCTGGCTCTTCGGACTCGCACCGATGCACATCGATGTCGTCGTTCATCCCCAGAGCATCGTTCACAGCATGGTCGAGTTTCACGACGGGTCGGTGATCGCCCAGATGGGCGTCCCTGATATGCGCCATCCGATCCAGTACGCGCTCACTTGGCCCGATCGCGTCTCCGGTCCGGTTCCGCGCTTGAATCTCGCGACCGTCGGCTCGCTGGATTTCGCGGCACCCGATCGCGACGCGTTTCCGTGTCTCGATCTGGCCTATCGAGCGATCGAAGCTGGAGGAGACGCCCCTGCTCGCCTCAATGCAGCCAACGAGGTTGCGGTCGCGGCGTTTCTCCAGCACCGAATCGGCTTCCTCGACATCGCTCGCACGATCGAGAGCGTCCTCTCCGCCGAGCCGGTTGGGCGGGGGGACGAGCTCGAGGCCATCCTCGAGACCGATCGCCGGAGCCGGGAAGCAGCGGCTCGCGTGATCGCCAGGGAGTTCTCCTCATGACCACGATCGTCACCGTTCTCGAGCGCATCTTCTATTTCATCGTGGTGCTCGGGATTCTCGTCTTCATCCACGAGCTCGGACACTTCCTGGCGGCGAAGTTCTTTCGAGTGCGCGTCGTGACTTTCTCGCTCGGCTTCGGGAAGAAACTTGCCGCGTTCCGCCGCGGAGACACCGAGTACCGGATCGCGATGATCCCGCTCGGCGGTTACGTAAAAATGGCGGGCGAGATCTTCGATGAGGAACTCTCGAAGGAG
>CAZPJJ010000221.1:0-6843 GCA_964586535.1 uncultured Acidobacteriota bacterium
GTCCACGCGCGCGATCACCTCGACCGCGGCGCCCGCCGGCACGCCGCCCTCGGCGTCTTCGTCCAGCACGTCGTGAGCGTCGACGAGAGCGGAACCGCGCGCGTCCAGGATCGCGAGCCGCGGCACGAGCGCGCCGTCGCGTTCGCCGAGCCAAGCGATACCGGCGGCCTCCCCCGCGGAGGCGATCGAGAGCGCGAGCGGTCCGTCCGTCGCGACTTCGTCGAGCGTGACGACTGCGGTGGTCGCGCCCGTCTCGTCCAGCACTGCAACGCGAACCGCTCGCGCGCCGCGATCGTCGACGAGCGCCGCGATCGCGAAACCGCCGTCGAGCGCCGCCGCCGCAAGGGCGCGCGGCGTACCGTCGCCGAGCGCGAGCGGAAACGCGGCGGGCTCGAGGGCTTCGGCGATCGCCGCCGGACGCGCTCCGAGATGCGCCGCGGTGGCCGGGCCGGGAGCTTTCTGCGCGGCGGGGGGCGTCAGGGCGAGAGCGCCGCCGCTCGTCGCGAGAGTCGTGGCCACTGCCAGGCAGACGCAGAACCGCGCCACGGAAATTCGCTGAGCTTGCTGTCGCGACGGCGTGTCGGTCACGAGGACACTCCCCGGGGGCGATGGACACGCGGCCTCGTTCGGCTGCGCGCCGATCGCGTTCGATCATCAATGCCCCGAGGCGGAAAACCGGGAGCGGTGCCCAACGCGCTCGCCGGGGGACGCAGCGGGGTCGTTTCCTGTGCCATCGAGGAGGCCATCCAGTCGAGAACGAGGTCCACGAAGGCGTGGCTCCTTCCGACCCTGTCCGTTGCGCACCGTGGGTGGCTGCGCTTCGGTGTGATGACCGCCCCGCCTAGCTCGGTCGCGAAAGCGTCCGCCCATCATGTACCGCGAGCGCTCCCCCCGCGCAACGCGATGCCGCGTCGAAATAAGTCGATTCGCGTGGCGACTAGCCCGGAGCTTAGGATCGGAACTCCGAGACCTTGGCGCGCGGCCACTCGACCGGGGTTGCTTGCATCCCCCCGGCCCCGCCGCGTCGGCGTCGCCGGCTCCAGGCCGCCCACCCCAGAACCCCCGCGAAGAAGACCCCCGGGAACCAAGCCTGCAGATGCAGCGCGGCGCTCGGCGGACGATCGGGGACAGGCACCTCCAGGCGAAGCACGCCGGTCGTCGCGAGCTTGCTCGCACCGACCATGTGTCCCTCGACCGTGCTCGCCGACGACACGCCGCTGTTCGCGGCGCGGATCACCGGCGCGCCCGTTTCGCGCGAGCGCGACGCGGCCATGCGCGCATGCCACGGCGCGAAGAGCGAGCGCCCCCACCAAGCGTCGTTCGTGAGTACGACGAGTGCGTCGGCGCCGGCGAGCCGAGCCGCTCTCGCGACTCCCGGGAAGTGACCCTCGAAACAGATCAGCGCACCGAGCTTGGCGCCTTCGACATCGAAGAGCGTGATCTCGGGCCCGGGCGAGAAGTGCCCCATCATCGTCAGGTAGCCCCGCGGTCCCGAGGCGCGCGCCGCGCTCTCGCGGCGCCGGTCGCGCAGGCTCTCGGCGAAGGGAATCCCCTCGACGAAGGGCAGCAAACGACGTTTGCCGTACCAGGCGAGCGTGCCGCCCTCGGGGCGCGCGAGCGCCGCGCCGTTGTAGAGCGCCGTGAGCTGTCCTTGTTCGAGCCTCGCGATCTCGGTGCCGTAGAGGATCGGGACGCCGATCGATCGAGCCAACTCGACCATGCGCGGATCCTCGGGAGAAGGGCCGTGCGTCCACACGATCGGTTCGGGGCGCGCGGTCTCCGGCCAGATCACCACGTCGACGTCCTGCGCCGCTTGCCGCGTGAGCGCTTCGAGCCGCGTCCACGTCGCCGCACGCGCTTCGGGATCGCGTTTGTCGCGTACCGAGACGAAGGGTTGCACGATCCCCACGCGCAGCACGCGCGCCGCGCTCTGCTGGGGTGTGTCGATCGCGAGCGCGATCAACGGCGGGACGCACCATAGCGCCGCCGCGATCGCGACGAACGCGAGCGCGCGCCGCCTGTCTCGGGCGCGCATCGACCACGCGTGCGCGAGCACCGCGGTGAGCGCGAGGGCAAAGACCGTCATGGCGTGCGGGCCCAGCCACGCCGTGAAAGAGAGCCACGCCGGGAAAGTGCCGAATGCGTGCGCGACCGCGTCCGCGGGAAAGCCCAGGGGGCCGGTGCTGCGCAGCCATTCGAAGAGCGTGTAGGAGAAGACGAGCGCGAGGGCGCGCCCCACGCCCGCGCGCGCGACGAGCCCCCACGCTACGAGCAGCATGAGAGCGCCCGAGAGTGCCGCGAGCGCGACGAGCATCAGCCAGAAGATCACGGCGAGCGGCGAGTACGAGAGCAGTGCGAAGAGGAAATGCGCGCCGAACGCGAAACGCGCGCCGAGGAAGACCGCGCCGAGCAGCGCGGCGGAGCGCGCGCCCTCGATGCGCTCGAACGCGAGGAAGAGCGGCAGGAAGGCGAGCGGGTGCAGCAGTTCGAGGCCGAACGGCAGCCAGAGCGCGGCACTCCACACGCCGGCCACGAGACCGAGCGTCATCGGTCGCCACTGGCGCATCACGGCGCACCCCGGCTGGGGACGGACGGTGTCAAGTCGATCACGGTCATTCGAAGGGAAGCTCTGCTGGGCGCGGCGACGGTACGTTTGACCGCCGCGCAGGGCAAGGTCTCGGATCTGCTGTATCTTCGATTCCACTCGACGTTTCCTGGAGCCCGCCGTGAATCTTCCCCGCCGTACCTCCGCTCCGGAGCACGCCATTTTCTATTTCGATTTTCGCGATCCCTACGCGTATCTCGCCGCGATGCGCGTCCCACGTCTCTGCGAAGCCGCCGGGTTCACGCTCACCTCGATGCCCATCGATTCTCTGGCGCTCGGCCATCGCGGCGGCATGACCGGCAGCTCGGCGTCGACTCATGTGCGCGAGTACGTGTGGCGCGACGTGCAGCGTGAAGCCGCGCGCATCGGCGTCCCTTTTCGGGTTCCGGCCGCTTTTCCCTTCGACGCCAAGCCGCTGCTTCGAACCTGCGTGTTCGTCAAGGAGCGGTCGGGCCAGGAAGCGATGATGGCCGTCGCCGACTCGCTCTGGCACGAGATCTGGGAGCGCGGTTCGGATCCCGAAGACTGCGCCACCGTCCTGCGCGCCGCGGGCGAAGTCGCGATTCCCGAGTCCGCGCTGCGCGAGGCCCACGATGACGAGCGCATCGATGCCATCCTCGAGCGCCAGACGGTCCGGGCCGCGCAGCGCGGCGTGTTCACCGTGCCCGCCCTCGAAGTCGCCGATCGGCTCTACTCGGGCCTCGAGGATCTCGGCCGTCTCGAAGCCGAGCTTCGCGCCGCACCTCTGACCCCTGCCGAGGGCAAGCCGGGCAGCCCGGCGCGGCGCGAGGGCGACGGCCCCAGCGTCCCAGACTGGACTTTCTCCGGCTGAACCACCTCTTGCGAGTTGATCCGCCCGCTGCTTCGCCGTATCTCCCCGGCGGGCTTTCCTGGCGCCGAAAGGGAGCTGTTCTCGTGGGCGGGTTTGCATCCAAAGCCGGCCGCTTTGCGGCCGTCCTGGCATTGCCCGCGATCGCCATCGCGGTCGTGTTCGGCGCGAGCCTCATCGCCATCGTCGCCGACCTCGGCACCTGGAGCGCGCTCGCGCTCGGCGTCGCGACCGGCTTCTCGGCTGCCGGAGCAATCACGCTAGTTCGCGATCGCCGCGAGCGCGCCCGCCGTCACGCCGAAGAAGAAACCGAGCGCGCCGTGCGCCGCGAGGCGGCCTTCCGCCTCTTCTGGGAGGCCAGTACCGATTTCATGGCCGATGGCTGGGGCCGCAGCGAGCTCGAGGCCCTGCGTCTCGTCTGCCACAACCTGCCGCGCGCCGAGCCGCTCGGCGAGCGTCTCGCGCGCCGGCTTCGCGAGGCGAGCTCGTCGGTGCTGGCGGGCGTCATCGACCGCCTGGGCGACGTCGCGCTGACAGCACGCGACATCGACGCTTCGGCGCGACACATCGGCGAGCTCGAGCGCGCGACGGGCACCCTCGTCGAAGAGCTCGAAGGCGCGATCTGCCAACCCGGAGCACCCCCGCCCTTCGATCCCGCCCGGCTGGCCGACGCGGTCGACCGCGCACTGGGCCACGTCGAAGCCCTGCGCGAGGACGTGCGCCCGCGCATCGTCTCCGACCTCGGTGCGATCGTCGCGTGGCTCACGCGCTCGGCGGCCCTCTCGGAGCGCGTGCGGAGCGGGCAGATCCGTATCGCCACGACCGCAGGCGTGGGCCCCGCGCGCGTGGCCGTGCGTCCGGGCGATCTTTCGCAGGCCCTCGACGAACTGCTCGGCAAAATCTTCGCCCAGGGGCAGGTGAGCGGGACGGTCGAAGTGCAGGTTCTCCAAGGATCCGAGCACACTCGGCTCGCGGTCGTCTGGCCGATTCGCAATCGCTTCCGGCTCGACCCCGGGTCTCTCGTGCGCCCGCTGCGCGTGCTGACCGCCTACGGCGCGACCATCACGCTCGACGAGAGTCTCGAAAACGGGACGATCACGCTCGAAGCGACGCTGCCCAACGCCATGCACGCGCACGCGGCGGGCGAGCCCGCGCTCGGTTGATCGCGAGCTGCGTTTTTCACGCGCGTCGCTTCGGCTCCCAGTCCCAGCACCAGAGCGGATCTTCACCGGCCAGGCGCACGAGCCCCTGGAAGCGCATCCCCGCGCGGGTCACGATCGACGTCAGCGAGCTCGTTTCGGGCAGCGTGTAGACCACGACGCGCTTGACCCGCTTCTCGGCGGCGGCGACCGCGAAGAGCGCGCGGACCATCGCCGTCGCGAAGCCACGGCCTTCGAGACCGGGAAGCGTGAGGACGTGAAGGATCTCGACGGTTCCCTTGGCGTCAGGGGCGTCGCGAAAACCGCACGAGCCGACGATGAGCATCGATTCCTCGTCGACTCCCAGATAGCCGATCCACGGCGCGGCGCGCGGCCGATCCTCGATCGCGCCGACGAGTTCGCCCGCGACCGCGCGCACCCACTCGAACGCGCCTTCGGACACCCACTCGCTCGTACCGTCGCTCACGCCTTCGAGTTCGCCTTCGAGCCGGATGCCGTACTCCTGCAGCTTCTCTTCGTCGGCGGTTTCCAGCGCGGCGAGCAAATCGGCCTCGACGGGAACGAGCGCCACGCGCCGCGGCGCGGGCGCACCCCCGCCGATCGGCGCGAGGTTCGCGGGCAGCGCGGCGTCGCTCGTCGCGGATTCGAGCGTACGGACCCAGCGCCACACCTTGCCGTCTTGCGCGTCCTCGGCCTCGCCTTCGAGCGAGAACGCGAGCTTCTCGAGGACCTTCGTCGATGCGTTGTGCGTGGGCTGCGTGTGCGCGACGACCGCCGTCGCCCCTCCTCCGAGCGCGAGCTCGATCAGAGCGCGGGCCATCGCGGTCGCGATGCCTCGCCCCTCGAAGGGCGGGAAGGTGAAATAGGCGATCTCGACGCTGCCGTCCGCCGCCTGCCCCTCTTTGAAAGCGCAGGTGCCGACGACGATCTCCTGGTCGCGGACGACAGCCAAGTAGCCGCCCCAAGGATCCGGGCGGGGGGTCGCCTCCAGCATGGCGAGCGTTTGCTCGACGACCTGGGTGGCGAGGGGGGCGATGCCGTCCAGGCCGGCACCGTACGCTTCGGCGAAGGTCTTCTCGCCGCTGGCCAGGGCTTTCGCGAGGGCAGCGTCGATGGGAAGCAGGGAAACTCGGGACACGCGCGGATCCTTCACGTGAGGAGCGCGGCCCGGCCCGAGAGCACCCCGGACGGGCCGACGATCTGCGGACGCTGATCGTATCCCAGTGAGCGCAACTTGCGCCGCACCATGGCAACGAGATCGTCATATCGCGGGGCGCGCCCCTTCTCCCGGGCGCGTCTCAGTTCGACGCCCAGGGCGTAGGTGAACGCCCCGTACGACTCGACCCCGTGGCGATACTCGAAGGCCAGTTCCCGCTCGTCGCAGGCCTGGAAGATCACCGGCAGGAAGGGGCCCTGGTGATCGAGCGAGCTTCGCTCGCGATCGTAGCCGCGCTCGGTCCAGACGCTCGTCCCGCGCCCCAGCCGGACGAGCGCTCCGCTCTCACCGAGGTAGAGCTTGCGCTCCTCCGCCGAGGCGCCGGCACCGAGCGCGAAGCGCTTCGGCAGCGCGCGCTCGCGCCACATGCGCTCCTGTGCGTCCCAGCGCAGCAGCCGATGGCGGATGTCGTCGGGCGGCGCAAGCCCGCGGGGCCGCGCCCCCCCGTCGCGAGTCATGCCGCCCGAATGACAACAATCGAGCCAAACCAGGAACTGACAATCGTAGGGAAGCTGGCTGTAGAACTCGCAGAGATCGTCGTCGCAGATTGCGGTGTCGCGAGTCCAACCGAAGTCGTGCGGGACGAGGCACTCGTCGAGGCGGTCGATCGTCTCGCCGGCGCCCTCGCCCGCGATCTGCGCGCCGTGTCCGCTGAAGAAGAGCGCGAGCCGGTCTCCCGCCTTTGCGCCGTCGAGAAGCCAGGAGATGCGGTCGAGAATCGTGCGTCGCGTCGCGCGCGCGTCGAGCAAAACTCGGATGTCGTCCGGATCGAAGCCGCCTTCCTGCAACAGCGCACTCACCAGGAACACGTCGTTCAGGCAGCCTTCGAGGCGGTCCTTCGGATCCGGATAATCGTTGATGCCGATCAGCACGGCCCGCCGGCGGGGCTTGCGGGTGCGAGTGCGGCGCACGCGCTTCCCGCGATCGTGCGCGGTTTCGGGGGCGGCGTCCGGTCGCGGATCGACGACGCTCGCGATCGCCGCTTCGAGGCGCCGGGAATCCGCGGGCGTGCCCAGCAGAGCGAGCCGCCGCC
>CAZPJJ010000222.1:0-6835 GCA_964586535.1 uncultured Acidobacteriota bacterium
GCTCGTCCGTCAGCGCGCGCGGAAGGGGAGGCGACCCGAGTGCCCACGCGGCGATCGCGCCGGCGCCGGTCAGCGCCGCGATGCCGAGACACGCCCCGCCGAAGACGAGCCGGGCGATGCGCACAGTCCGCACCGCGTCCAGCGCGAGCGCGCCGAGGATGGCGAACGCTGGATAGAGCGGAAGCAGGTACACGCCGCGCTTTCCCGCCGGAATCGAGAAGAAGACGACCGCGAGCGCCGAGAGCACGATCAGAAAGCGCGCGTGACGGTCGCCCCAGAGGCGTTCGCGAGGTTTGCGGAAAAAGAGCGCGATCCAAGCCAGCGACCACGGGAAGGTGTCGAGAAGCAGCGACTTCCCGAAGTACCACCAGGGCTCGATGTTGTCCCACGAGTCGATGAAGCGCACCGCATTCTGCTGCCAGAGCGCGCCGAGCGCGGTGTCGACGCCGACGCGTCCGATCCAGAGTACGAGCCATGGGACGGTCACGAGTGCGGCCACGCCGAGCGAGAGCGGCCGCAGTACGGTACGCAGGGAGATCACGTCCGCGCGGGCGAGCGGGCTCGCGAGCGCGGCGAGCACGAGGAACACCGCGACGACGGGTCCCTTCGCGAGGAAGGCGAGTCCCGTGACCAGTCCCAAGAGCGCCTCGCCTCGTCGCGAGGGCGCGTCGCGCAGCCGCGCGGCGATCGAGATCGCGCTCCAGGTCGTCACGGCGAGCAGCGCGTCCGTCGCGACCCACGCGCCGCGCTGGATGACCAGCGACATCGAGAACAACGCGACGACGCTCGTCGTCGCGAGCGGTTCCCCATACCAGCGCAAGGTCGTCCGATGGAGGACTCCCGCGAGCAGCACGGACGCGGCGAGCAGGGGCAGGCGCGCGGTCGTCTCGGAGAATCCGCCGGCGAGCGCGAAGAGCGTGGCCTGCAGCCAGAAGAGCAGGGGCGGTTTGTCGGTGTAGAGCTCGCCGCCGCGGGTGAGCACGATGGGGTCGGTGGCGGTGACCATCTCGCGCGAGACGAGCGTGAAGCGCGGTTCGTCCGGGGGCAGGAGTTCGCGATCGATCGTCGCGGGCCCGAGGACCACGAGCGCGAAGACCATCGCGAGCGCGGTCCGCGCCGCTTTGTGCCGAGAGATCACGGCGAAGACGCGGAGGTGGGCGGTGCGGAGCGGGGCGTGGAAGGCGAGGCGAGCACGATGTAGTGGTCGTCGCCGACGTTGCGCTCGTGGAGCACGATGGGCTCGAAGCCGTCTGGCAGGCGCTCGTCGACGAGGCGGCGCAGTTCAGCTTTCATCACGACCCAGAACGGCGTTTCGCCCGCCAGACGCGCCGCGATCTCGCGCAGCGCGGCGTCGTCCGTCGTGGCGGCGGCGATCATGCGTCCCGCGTAGAGGCCGAACTGCGAGCGGAAATCGACCATGCCTGGCGTCGCCTCGGGAACCGCGCGAGCTCGCACCTCCTCGACGAAGATCCGCGCCGATCGCGAGCGATCGACGACCGGATTCACGAGCGTGACGACGCCGAGGTAGAGGAGCGCAAAGCCCAGTGCCGGGGCGAGGAGGACTCGCGGCCACGCCCGCGGAAGAAGAGAAGCCGTGAGCGCCCCGAGCCCGATCACGGCCATCGCCACGGCGGCGGGAACGACCGGCGCATCGACGCCGCGCGCCGCGAGCTTGTCGGGCGCGACGACGAGCAGTGCCGGGACGGCGGCCAGTCCGATCACCGCGAGCACGCCCGCCGCGATGCGCGGCCAGGTCAGCAGGCGAGGCACCCGCGCGAGCCGGCGCTCGAGTTCGATGGCGAGCCACGTCGCGAGGATCGGGTAGGTCGGCAGGATATAAAGCCCGCGCTTCCCGCTGGGAATCGAGAAAAAGACGATCGCGAAGAGCACGGCTCCGGCGAGGAAGCGCAGCACGCGCCGTTCGTCGGGCTCGGCGTCGCGGCGCCAGAGGCCCGCGAGGGCCGCGGGGATCAAAAGAGAAGTCGGAAAGAAGTCGTACCAGGGGACCGCGAGGAAGTACCAGAACGGCGCGTGGTGGTGCCACGACGAGGCGTAGCGCACGACGGTCTGCTTGAACAGGAGATCGTGGAGCCACGTCCCGTGCGAGCCGTCGAGTGCGACGACCGCGGCGGGGACGAGCCACACGAGAAGCGGCGCCGCGAACGCGAGCCACGCCAGCCCGCGCCGCAAGACGAACCATGGCGGCCGCAGACCCGCGAGCCACGCCCCCAGCAGCAGCCCGCCGAACGGCATGAGGATCGCGACCGGCCCCTTGGAGAGCGTCCCGAGTCCCATCGCCAAGAACGCGAGCACGAGCCGCGAAGGCCGCGCCGGAGAGCCGGTCAGCGTGCCCGTACCCTCGACGAGCCAGAGGAAAGCCCAGACCTCGGTCGCCGTAAGGAGCATGTCGATCTGGCCGCAGGTCGCGTTCTGGAAGAACCGGTAGGAGATCGCGAGCAGGGCGGGTGCGAGGACCGTCGCGAGCCGGTTGCCGCGCGAGAGAGCGTGCGCGAGACGGGCCGTGCCGAGCAGCGCGAGCAGCGCGCTGAGCACCGAGGGTAGGACTGCCGCGGGTTGCCCCACGCCACCGGTTACGAACGACGACGCGGCGATGAGCCAGAAAAGCAGCGGCGGCTTGTCGGGGTAGGGCTCGCCGTTGACGTGGGGCAGGAAGAACTGCCCCGTCTCGATCATTTCCTTGGCGACGAGCGCGTACTTCGGCTCGTCCGGCGCCCACACATCGCGCTGGCCGAGCGAGGCGAAGCCGATGAGCGCAGCGGCGGCCAGCAGCAACGCGACAGGGCGCCAGGGGAAGGCGGAGCGGGCGAGGTCGTGCAAGGGCTACTCGGTCGAGCCGTCCTCGGGACGGATGCCGCGGCCCGGACGCTCTTCCTGGATGTCCCGGGCTTCGCTGGTGTGCGCCCGTTTCTCGAGCAGGCCCGTGATCATTGCGACGAGATGGGCCGTGTCGAAGGGCTTCGAGAGATAGCCGTCGGCGGCGGGCTGCGACGAGAGTCCCGGAACGTGCTCTCCATATCCGCTCATCGCGATGAGCGGCAGCGCCGGGCGCAGTTGACGGGCGCGCTGCAGGACTTCGGTTCCCGAGATGTCCGAGAGCACGACGTCGACGACGGCGCATGCCACGGGCGTGTCGCTGCGCAGGACTTCGATCGCTCCCCAGCCGCTCGAAACGCCCATCGTGCGAAAGCCGTGGGTTTCGAGGACGCGCTGCAGGGCCTGCAGCACGATCCGCTGGTCGTCGACGACGAGGATCACACCCTCCTGGCTATGACGTGACGTGACTGCCATCGCTCACCCCGCTGCTCTGGCGTTGCCATCGTGGGTTCGGGGGATGCCTCGGACCGAACTCGCCCTGCGGCGCGGGACGTTCGAGGCCCCGAGCCGCAGAGTCGGGCGGGGTGCCGCGATGGCCCGGGAGCGCTTGGGCATCCTGCCGGAGCGCCTGAACGTGCCCACCGTCGCGTGCGGCCGACCCACCGATCGAAACGCGATCCCACGAAGCGCCCAGATCCCTCAGCCTGGCCATTTGGCCTCATTCAACAGCGGGAATTGTAACCGAGAACGTGGTGCAGGAAGCACGGGGCGACCCCGCTTCCTGTGACCGGACGACGTTCCCCGGGACGCTCCCGGGCGGGCCGGTGGCCATCCCCCCCCTCGGCCGGCGTCTTCGTGAGTCGCGTTCAGGCTTGACGTCTCGTTCGCAGGACACCAACGTCTGCCACGAGCGTTTTCCGGCGACGTCCCTCGACGAGCCCGGCTGGAGGTCATCCCGTGAACGAGCAGGCCCGCGAACGCGATCACGATGCCTCGGACGAAAGCCACGCGTCCGTGCAAGACATGCGCTTCGTCCTGGGAGTTTCTTTGGAGCGGATCCGCAACGCGGTCGAGGTGATCGCCTGCCGCATGCTCGAGCAGAAGCTCCGCAACTGTCCCGAGATCGACAAGAGTCCGGAGAGCATCGAGGACATGTACTGCCTCGCGCTCAACCGCGTGCCCTCGCTCTACTACCACAGCGCGTCCAGCTTCGCGTCGCGGCTCGAAGAGCAGGGACCGCCGAGCGACATCCTCGCGGCGCTCGACAAAGCGATCGACTACGCGATCCTCAAGGTCGGCCAGAACCCTCCCGGCAGCCGCAAGCGATAGCCCGTTTCCGCCGGCTCGGCAATAATCGCCGAGCCCCATGGCGGGGTGGAGCCCTCGCGATGCGCACGAGCCGTCGTCCCGAAGATCTCGGCGCTTTTCTTTCCGACGAGAGCCGCCTCGAAGGCGGCACCGCGGATGAAGTCGCGTGGCCCGAGAGCGTCCTCGAGATCTCGACCCTTCTGAAGCGGGCCCAGGCCGAAGGTACGCCCGTCACCATCTCGGGCGGAGGCACGGGCGTCGTCGGCGGACGCGTCCCGCAGGGCGGACTCGTCATCGCCACCGACCGCTTTGACGCGCTCGGTCCCTGGCGCGAGTACCTGGACGGCACGGCGACGGTGCGCGCGGGCGCCGCCGTTACGCTCGCCGCCGTGCAAGAAGCCGCCGCGGCGCGGGGGTGGTTCTATCCGCCCGATCCCACCGAGGCGGGGTCGTGGATCGGCGGCAACGTCGCCACGAATGCCAGCGGCGCGCGCACCTTTCGCTTTGGGCCCACGCGCGCGTGGATCGCGGGCCTGACCGTCGTCCTCCCCGAAGGGACGATCCTCGCCCTCGAGCGCGGGCGCATCCGCGCCGAGAACGGCCGCTTCACGATTCCGCGCGACGGCGCCGAGCCTCTCGTCGTGCCCGCGCCGACGTGGACGACGCCGCGCACCTCGAAGCACGTCGCCGGTTACTACAGCGAAGCAGGCATGGATCTCGTCGATCTCTTCATCGGTTCGGAGGGCACGCTGGGCGTGGTCGTCGATGCCGACCTGCGGCTCGTGCGCGCTCCCGAGGAGATTCTCACCGGGATTCTCTTCTTCCCCGACGAGAGCAGCGCGTTCGCCTTCGTCGACGCCGCTCGCGATCCGCGCGATCTGCGCATCGAGCCGATGTGCCTCGAGTTCTTCGCGGAGTCCGCGCTCACCCTCTTGCGCGGCCAGGGCGTCGCCATCCCCGCCGATGGGCACGCCGCGATCTTCTTCGAGCAGCCCTCGCGGCGCAGCGATCTCGACGATCGCATGGCGGCGTGGATCGAACTCGCGGCCGTGCACGGAGCGTCCGAGGCGTCTTGGATCGCCGAAGGCCCGAGCGACCATCGCAAGTTCCGCGAGTTCCGGCATCTCGTGCCGGTGACGATCAACGAGACGCTCGCGCGCCGCAAGGTGCGCAAGGTCTCGACGGACACCGCCGTCCCGCGCGGTGCGCTTCCCGAGATGCTTGCGCGCTTCCGCGCCGAGATGGACCGTCACGGCCTCGAGCACGTCGAATTCGGCCACGTCGGCAACGACCACGTGCACGTGAACATCGTGCCTCGCGACGCCGCCGAGCAGGCACTGGCGCGCTCGCTCTACGACCGGCTCATCGATATCGCGCTCGACCTCGGCGGCAGCATCTCGGGCGAGCACGGGCTCGGCCGCACGAAGGCGCGCTATCTCGCGCGCCAGTATCCGCCCGCGGTCATCGAGGAGATGCGCGCGATCAAGCGCGGGTTCGATCCGGCCGGAATCCTCGGCCGCGGCGTCCTCTTCGCTCCGGACGCGCGGGCATGAGTTCCTCGCCGGCGACGCGAAGCCCGACGGCCACCAAGCTCTTCGCGGCGCGCGGTGCCCTGCTCACCCCCGAACCGGACGGCGGCGTGCGCTTCGAGCGCAACGGGCTCCTCGTCTGGAAGGACGGCGGCGAGATCCTCCACGCGGGCCCCGCGGATCGCCGTTTTGCCGGCGCGATGCAGGTCGCCGGCGGCGAGCGGGCGCTCATCGTCGCCGGCTTCTGGGATCCGCACGTGCATCTGCCGCAGTTGGCGATCGCGGGGCTCTACAACGAGCCGCTGCTCTCGTGGCTCGAGCGGCGCGTCTACCCCGAGGAGGCCCGACACAAGGACCGCGACGTCGCCGCGCCGGCGGCGGAACGCTTCTTCGACGCTCTCCTCGCGGCGGGCACGGTCGGGGCGGGGATCTTCGCCGCGCCCTTTCTCATTTCGGCGGAGACCGCGCTCGAGGAGGCCGCTCGCCGCGGCGTGCCGGTGCGATGCGGGCCTTCGCTCATGGACCGCGGCGAACCACGCGAGCTCGTCTCGGACACGCTCTACTGGATCGCCGCCGCCAGCGAGTTGCTCGCGCGCTTCGGTCCGGCCGCCGCGATCGTGCCGCGCTTCGCGCTGACGAGCAGCGCCGAGTTGCTCGCCGCGATGGGAGACGCTTCGCGCCAGTATCGCGCGCGCGTGCTCGGTCACATCTCGGAGACGCGCGAGGAAGTCGAGGCCGTGCGCGCGGCGACCGGTCTCGGCACCTACGTCGAGGTGTACGAGCGCGCCGGGCTACTCGGGCCGCGCACGATCCTCGCGCATGGGATCTACCTCGACGAGGTCGAGTTGGGCGTGCTGGCGTTCTCGAAGACCTGGATCGCCCACGCGCCCACGTCGAATCTCGCGCTGGGATCCGGGCGCTTTCCGCTCGAGCGCGCGCGCAAGGCGGGCGTGCGCTGGTGCCTTTGCAGCGACGTGGGTGCGGGTCCGCAGCTCTCGATGCTGCACGTCATCGCGACCTTCCTCGAGGTGCACAAAGGCGCCGCCCGCGTCGATGCGTGCGAGGCGTTCTGGCGCGCAACGTGGGCGGGCGCCGAGGCGCTCGGCTTCGGCGATGAGCACGGGGCGCTCATGCCCGGGCGGCAGGCGGATTTTTTCGTCGTC
>CAZPJJ010000223.1:0-6789 GCA_964586535.1 uncultured Acidobacteriota bacterium
GATACCATGGGCGGCCGGCTGACGACTCCGGAGGGCAGGCTCATCGGCGAATCCCCCAGCGCAGGTGGGCGGAGCGCGAGCGCGGGTTGCGCGCGGACTCGGCCTCGCTCGCTTCGATCGATTTGCGAACCTCGAGTTCGAGGAGCGCGGGAAGGTCGGGTGCGCACGGATCCCCGGAGGGGTCGGGTGCGGGTGTCGCGAGGCGGCGCAGCGTGTGCTTGACGATGCGGTCCTCGAGGCTGTGAAAAGCGATGACGGCGATGCGTCCGCCCGGCGGCAGCAGCCGGACCAAGCCCTCGATCGCCTCGCCGAGCCCGTCGAGTTCCTCGTTGACCGCGATCCGCAGCGCCTGGAATGCGCGCGTGGCCGGGTCGATCCGCGAGCGGCCGCGCGGAGCGGGCGGGACGACCCGGCGCACGAGCGCGGCGAAATCCTCGGTGGTGCGGATCGGGTGGCGCTGTCGCTCCTCGGCGATGGTCCGGGCGAGCTTCTTGGCCGCGCGCTCCTCGCCGTACTCCTCGAAGATCCGCGTCAGCTCGGGGACGGGCGCGTGCGCGACGATCTCGGCGGCACTCCTGCCGGGGGTGTCGCGGTCGAAGCGCATATCGAGCGGGCCTTCCGAGCGAAACGAGAAGCCGCGTTCGGGATCGTCGAGTTGGTGCGAGCCGAGCCCGAGATCCAGCAGGACCGCATCGACCCGCCGGCCGGCGAGGATGCTGGCGGCGTCCTTGTAGGAGGCGTGGTGAAGGGCGACCCGGTCGCCGAAAGCTGCGAGGTTCTCGTGGGCAACGCCGAGCGCGCTGCGGTCCCGGTCCAGGCCGATGACGCGGCCCTCGGGAGCCGAAGCCTCGAGCCATGCCCGGGAGTGGCCGCCCAGACCCACCGTTCCATCGAGCAGCGTCTTGCGCGAGGCGGGAGCGAGAGCCGCGAGGGTCTCCTCGAGCAAGACCGGGTCGTGACGAGTCCCCGGTGCCTCTTGCTGCGGCGTGGCCGCCATGACTCAGACCTTGTACTTGTCGGCGATCGCCGCGAGTTCGGCGTCGTCGAGCTTCGGCCTGAGGGCCTGGACGCGCTCGTGCGCCATGATTTCGAGCGTCCTGCGATTCCCGAAGACGGAAATCGTGCCTTCGATGCCCGCTTCTTCGATGAGCGACGCATGGATGCGCAGCCGCCCCTGAGGGTCGATCTGGCCGATGCGTCCGTAGAAGTTGAGCGCGAGCCTCAAGCGGCGCACGAGGGGATCGTTTGCCGGGAGTTCGTCGAGTTTCGTCTGATACTCCAGCCAGCCCGAGAGCGGGTAAACCTCGACCCGCGCTCCGTCTCGCGACGTGATGTAAACCTGTCGATCGGGCCCGCAGAGCTCTTCGAAGGCCCCCGAGAACTCGGAGGGGATCTTGAAGCGGCCCTTTTCATCGACTCGTGCCGTAGCATGGCCGCAAAGCATGGTGGCTCCCCACACGCCAGCCAGATCCGACCGGTCGGACTTCCGGAAAGAAGGTGGCGGGGCGTGCAGCGGCGGTTGCGCCCTAGGGGCCTGAGCGAGGTAAGAAGGAGGAGGCTGACCCCCTGCCTACCACAACCTTCCACGTCTTCCCACGGCGGAACTGTACGTTCGTGAACTTCGCGTGTCAAGGTGGTTTGCGCCGCAATTCGCTTTGTTCGCTAGACTTGCGGACCGCCGCGCGGGGCGCGTGCTGCCTCGGGAGCGGCCGGAGTCGACCCCACGGGCTCCCACGACGGGGTTCGGTTCACCGGAAGGGCTGACACGGCGCGGAAGTCGGCGCGGAGAGGAAGAGCCGAATGACTCTCGACCTCGGACCCAGGCAGAAGACGACCGTCGGGGTTGCGATCACCGTCCTCTCGGCTGCGGTGATCCTCGCCGCGGCGGCGTTCTTCTTGTTCACGATCGGCATCTTCTTTCGCGCCTTCTCGCACGTCTTTCTGCCCGTCGCGGTGGCGGGCGTTGCGGCGCTCGTCTTCAAGCCCTACTACGATTGGCTGCTCGCGCGGCGGCCCATGCCGGCGATCGTCGCGCTCGCCATTGTTTTTCTATCGATCTTGGCGCCGATCGTCGGGGTGAGTTGGTTTTTCGGCGCTCTCCTCGTCGACCAGTTGACGGGACTGCTCGCGAAGCTTCCCACGCTCTGGGACGAAGCGAGCAAGTGGTTCGCGGCGAGATGGCCCGAGATCGTGCTCTTCTTCGAGGAGCATGCCTGGGGCGTTCGCATTCGCGAGGCGCTCGTCGAGCAGCAACCGGAACTCGTCGAGGGCCTGCGCAGCGTCGCTTCGCGGGCGCTCCTCGCCGGGGCGGGAGTGGCGCGCACCTTCGCCGCGCTCGCCGCTTGGATCGTGTTGCCGGTCTACTTCGCCTACTTCCTGATGGCGACGCCGTCCAAGTCCTGGTCGGAGCGCGACGTGCTGCCCTTCTTGAAAGAGGAAACGCGGCGCGACGTCATCTTTCTCGCGCGCGAGTTCGTCGGCATCGTCGTCACGTTCTTCCGCGGCCAGTTGCTGATCGCCTTCTGCCAGGGCGTGCTCTTCGCGATCGGCTTCAGCGCCGTCGGGCTCTCTTACGGCGCGCTACTCGGCCTGACGCTCGGATTCCTCAATCTGGTGCCCTACCTCGGCAGCATCATCGGGCTCGCGAGCGCGATCCCGCTCGCTTTCTTCCAGCCCGGCGGCGGTCTCGGGCTCGCCATCGCGGTGGTCGTGGTCTTCGCGGCCGTGCAGACGATCGAGGGTTACGTACTCACGCCCAAGATCATGGGTGACCGAACGGGACTGCATCCGATGGTGATCATGATCGCGATCTTCTTCTGGGGATCGGCTCTCGGCGGGATCCTCGGCATGATCCTCGCGATCCCGCTCACGGCGTTCCTGGTCGTGCTCTGGCGTCTGGCGACCGAGCGCTACATTCGCGAACTCGTGTGACGCCGGGGCCGGCGCCGCGGCAGGTGTTTCAGCGCGGCTGGTGTTCGTCGCGGAGCAAGTCGAAGACTGTCTTCACCGGCGCGAAGGTCTCGATCGGCACCTCGACGAAGACCGTATTCCAATGCGCCATCGCGCCGTTCCAGAGCCCGGGTACTTCGAGCGCCTTGACGTCGCGACCCGACTGCGATTTGCGTGAGATGAAAACTGTTTGAGGATCCACGAAGTCCGCGAGCGGCCACTTGCGGCCGTGGCGGTCGCGCAATCCGCAAACGAGATCGACCGGATTGAAATGCGTCGCCGAAGCCCTGATGGACTGCTGCTCTGGGGATTTCGGGTCGATCTGGGAACCTTCGACGATCTGGGCGGTGACGGAACCATTCGCGCCGCGCACCCAGTATGGGCCGCCGCCAGGCTCGCCGGTGTTGCGCACGACGCCCGCGACGCGGAGCGGGCGATCCAGACGGGCGAGGAGATTCGCACGCAGCGCATCACCGTGATCGCCGCGCAGCGAGTCGACGTCCTGCCCCAGTTCGCGCTCGATGAAAAGGATCGCGGCGCCGGCCGCCTTTTCGTCGCCGCTCTCGAGTCGCCGGGCGAGTTCCGCCATCTCGCTCTCGAGCCGTGCGAAGAGCCCGACGATCAGGCGCTTCCAGAGCTGCGTCGCGGCCTTGCTGTGATCCATCACCACGTTGTCGATGTTCTTGATCAGCACGACGTCCGCGTCGAGCCGGTCGAGATTCTTGAGCAGCGCCCCGTGCCCGCCCGGCCTGAGCAGCAGCGTGCCGTCGTCGAGGCGGAACGGCCGGTCGTCGGAGCCGACCGCCAGCGTGTCGGTGGACGGATCCTGGGTCGAATACTCGATCGCGAAGCGTGCGTCCTGCGATTTCTCATGTCGTGCCACGGTTCGCGCGGCGAGCGTCTCGAAGCCGTCGCGGTGCTCCGGCGAGATGGTCAGGTGCACCCGGCACCTTCCGTTCCGGTCGCGGATTTGCCCCGCCGCCTCGACGAGGTGCTCTTCGAAGGCCGTCCGCGAGCCCTCGGGATAACGGTGAAAGGCGATCAGGCCCTTGGGGCTCGCGCCGTAACCGAGTCCTTGATCGCCGAGGAGCAGCTTCAACACCGTGCGGTGATCGCCCTTCTGCGCCGCTTTTCGTATCGCGTCGGTCGTGAACGCGAAGCGGTCGATCTCGTCGAGCAAGAGCAGGGTGTCGCGGGCGGCCTCGTCGCCTCCGCGCGCGGGAGCCTCGAGGTCGGCGCGCGCCCGCGCGCTCTCGTCGGCCCACTGTGCGAGGAGGGTCTTGAACATCCGCGAGGCCGCGCCCGAAGCGGGGACGAATTTCGTCAGGCGTCCCGCGTCGGCGAGGGCCGCATGGCGCGCGAGAAGATCCGCGTGTTCGCTTTCCTGAATGGCCACGATTCCGTCGCCGAGCGTGCATGCACGATCGAGTTGCGAGAACGGCGGCGGATTGCGGAAGAGCTCCAAGTGGCGGCGGGCTTCCTCGATCGGGATGCCGTGGGACTCGAGTGCGCGGATGTCCGCGTCGGTGAAATCGGCGGCGGGCTCTTTCATCGATCCTCCACGACGTGCCGCAAGTAATGGGCATAGAGCGATTCGCCCATGCGTTGCGCCAGAGCTTTCATCTGTTCGGCATCGATGAAGCCCATCTTGAACGCGATTTCCTCGAGGCAGGCGACCTTCATGCCCTGACGCTCTTCGATCGCCTGGATGAATGCACCGGCCTGCATGAGCGCGGTAAAAGTGCCGGTATCGAGCCAGGCATAGCCGCGCCCGAGCACCTCGACGTGTAGCGCGCCCGCCTGGAGGTAGGCGCGATTGACATCCGAGATCTCGACCTCGCCGCGCACCGATGGGCGGAGCGAGGCGGCGTACTCGAACGCCATGGCGTCGTAGAAATAGAGCCCGGTGACGGCGTAGTGCGATCGAGGATGCTCCGGTTTCTCGACGATGCCGACCGGGCGCCCGTCCGCGGCGAGCTCGACGACGCCGTAACGCTCGGGATCGTTGACTCGGTAAGCGAAGATCGTCGCCCCGTTCGTGCGCGCCGCCGCTGCTCGCAGCAGCGTCGAGAGGCCCTGGCCGTAGAAGAGGTTGTCGCCGAGAGCGAGGGCGACGCGTCCGTCCTCCGCGAAGGCCCGGCCGATGATCAGCGCCTCGGCGATGCCTCGCGGTTCGTCCTGCACCGCGTAGACGAACCGCATACCGAGATCGGAGCCATCCCCCAGTAGCCGCTCGAACGCTGGCCGGTCGTGAGGAGTCGTGATCACGAGAATCTCGCGGATGCCCGCGAGCATCAGTACCGAGAGCGGGTAGTAGACCAGCGGCTTGTCGTGCACGGGAACGAGTTGCTTCGAGATCGCCCGTGTCACGGGGTGCAGCCGAGTTCCACTGCCGCCGGCGAGAAGAATCCCTCGCATCACGCCTCCGGCGCTCATTATCGTCGTGGGGCTCTCATTCTCGAAGCGGCCACGCGCCGATCTCGTCGGCGCGAGAGCGGCGTACGAACGAAAAGCGCGAGGCCTTTCGCCTCGCGCTCTCCGGGAGGAAGTCCGTGCGCCTCAGTAGGGCGTCAGTAGGGCGTCAGTAGGGCGTCAGTAGGGCGTCGTTGCGACGGGAGGATCGCTCGGTTCGCGGTCCGGCGGCGGGAGTCTGATCGTCGGCATCGGATCGGGGCCGTTGGAGCCGGACTTGAATGCGCCGTCGCCCATCATCGTTCCCGACGAGTCGCGCGCGGACGGGAGCGGCTTGACCGTCGTGCCGGTCGGGCGTCCTTTCGTCTGCGTCGCGGTCCCATCCGCCTCGTCGACGGCCAGCCGGCGCGAGACGAGCGAACCGCCGTCACTGACGAACACGATCGCGAGACCCGAGTCCAACGAGAGGAGGCGCGGCGAACGCGCGACGGTCCCGGCCTCGTTGACGCGCGCCGGCGCCGACCAGCCGCCGGTCGCCAAGAACGAGAACACGACGTGGGTGCGCTCGTCGCCGTGAGCGCGTTGCGTCCAGGCGACGACGGCGCGGCCGTCCGCGAGGAAAGCGATCACGGGTTCGCTGTCGATCAGGCCGTTGCCGGCGCCGAGGAGCGTGGAGGGCAGCCATGTCTCGCCGACATTGCGGGACACCGCGATGTCCGCTTCGAGTCCACTGACGTACGACCACGCGGCCCAGCGGATGCCCGCCGCGTCGGCTGCCATCGAGACCGGGCCGTCCTGAGCGGCGACGGAATCCGGTTGAAGACGGCCGGGGCGATCGAGATCCCTCGGGCCCAACGCGAGCACCGGAGCGGCGAGAGCGGCGAGAAGCAAGCCGATGAGAGCAGCGCGGCGTGCGCGGCCGGAATTCATCGCATGCCTCCTTTCTCCATGTAGCGGTCGAATTCGCGCACCTCGGGGAGGTTCTGCTCGATGTTCGGCCTGAGATACTTCAGGCGTCCGAGCGCGATCTTCGTCTCGGCCGTATTGCCTTCCGCGCTCGCGATCTTCCAGAGGTAGAAGGCGTTGAGGAAGAGAATGTCGGTGTACTGGACGTCGCCGTTGGAAGCGATCGCGTTCGACTCGCGCATGTGCCGCCTCGCGGTCTCGTAGTCGCCGCGGTGGTAGTGGATCTCGGCGAGAATGGCCCCCGCCGACGCGACGGTCCAACGATGACCGAGCCGCTTCGCCTCTTCTCGTGCATCCTGGAGCAGCCTACAGCCCTGCTTGTGCTGGCCGCGCGCGGCGTAGATCGATCCGAGATTGAGCTTGACCTTGAGTGCGCCATGCTCGTCGCCGGCGGTGCGGTAGCCTTCGAGAGCCTCGTGGTGGTTCTCGAGGGCGCGCTCGTGGTCGCCGCGATCCTGGTAA
>CAZPJJ010000224.1:0-6781 GCA_964586535.1 uncultured Acidobacteriota bacterium
TCGCCGTCGCTGCTCACACGCGCGGCGAAGCCCTTCGATTCGTGGCGGCCGCGCTAGAGCAGCCCGCCACCGGACGAGCCCGCGCGACCCGCAGCGGACGGAGGCCCGGGATCACGCGCAGATACGGGTTGGTTCGTGTGCTTGCTGTTGGGACACGTCATGGGAACACCTCGTAGGGGCTCGAAAGGAGCGACAGACAGAAGGCCGAGCCGGCGCCGCCGCGAGCGACGGCAGGGGCGGCGCCGAGCGCGTCGACCACGGTGGTCACGGCGACGCCGTCGAGGTCGCCGAGCACCGTCCAGCGCGCGACCCCGCCTCGTTCGGCGGCGCGCGCGAGCCCCTGGAGCCGCGCCCTCCCCGGCGCGTACACGACGAGCGCGTGGAGCGGCAGCCCGTACAGTTGGCCGGTCTCGAAATGAGCGGCATAGCGGCGCGCCTTGCGCACGAAGACCGACGCGGGCTCCGTTCCGAGGTCGACCTCGAGCGCGAGCCCCGTCACCTGGCCGCCGGAACGCGCACCGAGGAGCGCGAATCCGTCGGGAACGAGCGCCCCGGAGCGCCGTCCGAGCAGGCGCCGGAACTCCCCCTCCGTCACGTAGCGAACCAGGCGCGCCTCCGAACCGCGCACGCGGAGC
This sequence comes from uncultured Acidobacteriota bacterium, assembly GCA_964586535.1. Taxonomy (GTDB): domain Bacteria; phylum Acidobacteriota; class Polarisedimenticolia; order J045; family J045; genus CAZPJJ01. The sequence continues at coordinate 636 of CAZPJJ010000224.1, forward strand.
GCGAGGGCCGCCCACACCCTGGCCGAGGCGATGAGGTGATCGGCCGCGGTGCCCTGCGCCCGAACCCGAAGGCGAAGGACGCGGCTCTCGTCCGCCGCGACGGGAAGCCAGTCTGCACCGCGCTCGGTGAGCGCGACGCGGTTTGGCCTGTCGAGCGAGACCGTCGACGCCTCGACGAGCCCGTGGTCGCCGAGCTTCCGGAGGCGCCTCGCCGCCGCCGATCGAGCGCCGCCCGTATCACCCCAGAAGAGGCGCGCGACCTCCGGCAGCTCCACGACGCCGGCGCGACCGATCCAGGCCAGCACTTCGCGATCGCGCTGCCGGAGCCGCAGGCGACCGCGCGGCTCACGGCGTGCTCCTCGCCGCCGGCGTGCGGTCACCAGAGCCTCCGTAGCTTTGGATTCCGGATCGCCTCGCCGCAGCCCGGTGCACTGCACGAGATGTATCCGGCGGGGATGGGCGTTCCACAGATCGTGCATGCCGCCCACGCGTGCGTGGCCTGGACCGCCTTGCAGACGGGGCAGCGCCACGTCCCGAGCAGCGGCTCGTGGTGACCGCAGCGCGGGCAGCGCTCGGTGTCGCGGCTTGCCTTCACGAGCACCACGACGGAGCGGGCAGTCGCAAGGCAGATACCCAGCGTCCACAGGAGCGCGACGAACGCAAACCACGGCGCGTCCCACGCGATGCGGAGAGCTGAGCGGCCAGCCCAAGCGAGGAGCGGCACCACGCGGCGAGCAATCGCGACGATCCCCATCACCCGACCTCCGTCTCCGTGTCGCCGGGATCCGCGCCGACCAGGCGCCCGAGCGCATCGAGATTCGGAGTCGGCGCGCCGTCGAGCTCGTGCACGGCCTGCCGCCACGCGCGCTCCCGCGCCGCCAGATCGTCTCGCGTGAAGCCCTCTTGGCCGTCCCGGGCGATTGCCCTGATGTCTTCCGGGACTTCACGCCGGAGCGCGTCGACGTCGAAGTGCGGCGCGCGCACGATGATGCTCGCCGGCGACAGGTCCGGAACCCGAAGCAAGAACGTTCGCTCCGGCAGCCCCGGCAGCACCTGCTCCCAGACGCGCCGGATGTCGGCTTCGCTGAGCCGCGAGGCGTCCACGCCAGGAGGAAGCGACTCGGGGAAGACGTGGGACAACGCGCTGCCCTCCGCAGGGCTCCGAAACGCAACGGTTGTCCCGACGTTGGTTCGCAGGCTCTGGAGAAGCGCTGGGTGGTCCGCAAGCTGAGCGGGGTGCTGATGGGCTATCGACAGCGAGGCCTTGCGGCTGCGCATGAGCGACAGCGCGTCCTCGAGATCCTGCGCCTGCTCGGCGCTGGGGATGGCGCGCTGCACCTCGTCGATTCCAACCACCACGCGAGGGGAAGAACGAGTCGGTCTCCGCCTGAGGATCGCACGGACGAGCGCATGCACGGTCACGCTCGCCCAGAACCGGCGATGCTGATCGAGCCCCCCGCCGAAGCTCGCGACGGTGGTCCCCTCTTCGAGCCACCTCGATGAGTCGAAGGGCTCGGGACCGAAGAGCGCGAGGCGTGTGGCGTCGTCCGCGAGAAAACGGTCCATTCGGGTGAGGATCCCGCGCAGGACGCCGCCTCTACCCTCGTTCTCGAAGCGCGTGTCGAAGTACCCGCGCAGCTCCGCATCGTCCGACCCTGCGAGCAGCGCGTTGCGGAACCCGGGACGGACCGCCACGTCGGCCAGGAGCGCGAACGGAACGCTGCGCGACATGAGCAAGCGAACGAGCGGAACGAAGCACGCCTCCTGGTTATGTCCGAGCGCGTTGCCGCTCGTCGTCGTGGCGTTGAAGAGTCCGACCAGTGCGGTCGAGCGCTCCCTCATGGCCGGCCCCGTCCAGGTGAGGTGGAGCGAGGGGAGCAGGCGCGCGTCCCATGGCGCGATGACGCGGAGTCCCGAGAGCAGCTCGGCTCCGTCCTCTGGCGAGATGTGCGTGGCGACCCACGGCACGGCGACCTCGAGGAGGCCGGTCGCGTAGTCGCCCTTGGAGTCGAGATCGATGGAGCGGACCTTCGGGTCGCGCAGATCTTGAGCCTTCCAGCAGAGCATGGCCGTGGTCTTCCCCCCGCCCGTCGCACCGACGATCCAGCGCGAGAGCCCGTGGGCGATCCGCCATGGAACACGGACCCATGCCGCGCCGCCGTTCGGCAGCGTCGTGCTGCCCATGACGAGCCCGTCGGTCGGGGCAACGAATCGCTCGACCGAGCGGAGCTGCCTTCTGATCTCTTCCGTCTTCGCCGAATCGAGCTGCGCGCGAATCGCGCGCCGAGCGGCGGGGCGATCGCCCTCACCAAGGCGGAGCAACCGGCGAGTGAGAGCGTCGAGGACCATCCTTCAGCGCTCCTCGTGCTCCACACGCACGCGCGCCCGGCGCCTGGCCGCGCGGGACTCCTCGTCGGCCTTGCGCTGGCGCTCGGTTCGCTCGGTCTTCCGAAAGGCCGCGTGCCAGGCAATGCTGGCCATGCAGAAGAGCGCGAGGACGAAGCAGGCGGGCTCGTTCATCCCTGCACCTCCGGAATGTCGGGGATCTCGCCCACCTCCGTGAGGGGCCCATCGCTGTGGTTCGGGCAGTCCGGATCCCGCAGCACGTCGAACCATCGAGTGGTCCATGCCTCCTCGAAGAGCGCGCCTCGCCGGTTCGAGACGAGAAGGAGCTGCCGGCCGTCGAGCACCTCGTCCGCCGTCCCGGCCAGGATGCGGATCGCCATGCCCGCGGTGATCGCGACGACGGTCGCGATGTCCGCGCCCAGCCCGGGTTGTGCCTGGAGCTCGCCGTCCGAGCCGTAGTTCCAGGCGTGCGAGGGCGGCGTGGGCGCGCTCCGGTGCAGCCGCTCCCGGAAGCACGCGAAGCAGGCTCGCTTCGCGTCGGCTTCGCCCAAGGACACGAAGACCTCTCCGGACGCCGCCATCGGGTGCAGCGCGGGGAAGAGCATCGGGACTTGCCGGTGGTGGCGTGCCGCGAGCTCGAAGCCAGCGGCGTTCGATGCGGCGCAGATGATGAGATCGTGGTCCGTGCCGAAGCCGGGGCCCTCCACCTCGAAGTCGTGGAGCGTTTGCTGGTGCGGGCGGACGCCGAGGCCCGGGTTTGCATGCACGAGCAGCTCGGCGGCGGCCTCGACCTTGGACATGCCGAGGTGGTCGATCGAGAACCCGGTACGCGTCAGGTTCTCGAGCGCCACCGTGTCCCTGTCGACGAGCGTGACGTTCACACCGGCGCGGCCGAGGAACATGGCGACGGGGAGCCCGACCGAGCCCACGCCGACGACAGCGGCGCGCTTCCCCCGCAGGACGCTCGGCTCGACGATGCCGGCGTGTCGCGCGAGATAGCTGTGCTCGAAGGGGATGGGCTCCAGCTCGATCCGCTCGTTGCCGAGCGTGACCCACCACCGACCGCCCGACTCTACGAGGCGCCCCAGTCGCGTGAGGCCGGCGCGAGGCTCGACGCAGGCGACGACGACGCGGCGAAAGCCGTTGCGCACGACGTCGATGCCGTGCACCGGGCGAGCCGCGTCGAGACGGAGCGCATCGACGACGGCGTCGAGAATGAAGCCACGCGCGCTCACGGCGAGCCCTCGAGCTGAGCGCGCTTCCGCGGAGCGCGCGGCCAGAGCTTCTTCTCGCGCAAGAACCCAACGAGCTCGCCGAGCGAGTAGGCGGAGCTCCATCCTGCCAAGAACGTTCCCAACGCCAAGCCGAAGAGGTCCGGCTCCTTGCCTGGCCGGACGAGCCGCGCCTTCGGGGGTCGCTCCCAGCCCTCCGCCGGGAAGAGGAGCAGGAGCTCACCGAGCAGGGCCTCGTGCACCAACCGGAGCTCGACGCCGTGATCGCGGCACTCAGCGCTGACGCTGAAGCCATGGGCCTCGAGCTCGGCGAGCTCGGCCTGGAGGCGCAGGGCGCCCGGATCACCGGCAAGGACCGCCGACCTCAGTCGCGGCGCCGGCACGCCCGCCCCGTCGAGAGCGCGCGCCAGGGCCGGATCCTCGACCTCGCGAAGCTGGACCTCCTCTATGCTTTGCGCGGCCGATGCAATCCACGCGCGGAGCTTCGGCTCGCGGCCGTGCCGCTTCACTGCCAGCATGGTGACGAGCCCGCAGGGTGGGACGCGCGGGTCGCCGACGAGCGCGTCGATCTGGTCCCGATCGCCAGCCGACAGGCCGTCGAAATCATCATGCGAGTGCTGAAAACCAAGCCACGCGCTCCCGAGGATCTTGGTCGTGATCGCGTCGACCTCTCGGCTGACGGCCTCGAGCGACGCGCCGCGGAAGTGAATGATGACCGGCGAGCGCTCGGTGCTCTCCGGCGCGGGAGCGAACGCGAGGACGTCGCCCGTCGCGGGGTCGCCCACGAGAGCGCCGCCGTGCTCGGCGGCGCTCTCGGCGGTCACGCGACGGATCTGCTCCGCCGCGTCGCGCGCGAGATACACCGCGCGCTTCACGGGCGCTCCGCGGCGTGGAACGTCGCGGCCGGGAGCGAAGAGAACGACACGGGCTGGCCGTTCTCGCCGGTCGGGACCTGCTCGCCCGGCTCGACGAGCTGGCCGTCCTTGGTGACGCGCCGGCGGTGGTGGTCGTTGGCGGCTTCCGGGGCCTGCTGCTCCGTGGCTGCCGCGTTCGGCTCGGGTTGCGCGGGGGCGCGAGCGGCGCGAAGGCGCTCCTGGATTTCTCGGGCGACGCCGGAAACATTGCGGGTATCGTTGGTGCTCATGAGGGTCACTTCCTTTCTGGGCTAGATGGCGGGCCAGTTGCCCGTGTTCGAGAACTCGACGAGCGCGTGGAGCCAGGCCACGGCGCGGTTCCGGACCCACAACCCGGTGTTCTTGGGGCACCACTCGTCTTCGGCGTGCAAGCAGAGCGCGCCGTTCGTGAATTGATGGATCTCGATGCTCGGGGGAATCACCGGGTAGCGCACGAAGGCACGCGGCGGCGCGAAGGGAAAATCGTCGGGAAAAACGATACGGACGCCGAAACGAACGGCCCCGACCTCGACGTCCTCGTCGAAGATCAGCGTCTCGTCGATGCGGGCGAACTTGCCGTCGGAGGCACGCCGAAGCAGGTCCACCTCGAGGGCGAAACGCTGGGGGTCGCGGCGGTACCAAGTCACGCCGCGACCCCCGTGGAGATAAGAAATGGACCGCGTTGGGTCGCGCCACCGCGCTCTGCGTGCGGGTCGATCGATTCGGGCATGGGGGTAACGTGACGTCCCATCCCGGGGCGCGGGAGAGCTCGTTCCGGGTCTTCCGGATCTGGACTGGCGGGTGAGGGACTACCGCGCTCGTTCTGGAGCGGCCTTCCGACCCACACGCCGACGGCTACCGGTCCGCCCACGATTGGCCGAGACCGCGTTCGACGGGAAGGTCTTGCCGAGCTACGATTTCGCTGGAGTCGGATCGTGTCTCTCGCGTCGGGCGAACAGATCGAACGCGTCGAGCTTCACGTCGAGGCTCGGGTGCTCGTGGTCACGATCGCAGGACGCGACCGCAGGCTACGCTTTGGCTCAACGCCACGGGCCGGTCTGGCAAGCTACCTCGTGTCGCGGCGCATTCATGGAGCGAACGACGGCTGGACGAGCGAGATCGACATCCTGGCGGAAGCGCCGGGTTGGGATCCATCCACGGCACCGGCGTCGGTGGGCAAGCGGATCAGCGAGTTCCGTGACACGAGCAATCTCGCTGCCGCCGTGATCGAGTCCCCGCGTGGATGCACGATCCCTCCCTGGCGCATCGGGCCCGATCCTCATCGCATCACCGTCGCAGATCCCGAGGCGTTCGAGCGTCTCCTTGCGCAACGCGCACATCTTCGACGCGCCCACGAGACGCTCCAGGCAGCGCCGACCATTGATGAGCGCGCTGTGCTCCACCAGATCGAACAGGAGCTCGGAAGCGGGATGCTCTCGGCGCCTTCCGAGAAGTTGCTGGCGGAGCTTCTGCTGTCCCCCGACGGCTTCGTGCGCGCCAAGGCAGCACGTCTCGACGCGACGCGCCTCCGCAGGGCCGGCGCACTCGCCCTTGCAGGGGAGCGCGGCCGATTCGCTCATGTGTACTTCACCACTGCGGGCACGAGCGATCCGGAGCAAGCGGCCTGGGGACCTCGGCCCAGAGCTCCATCGAGCGCATCAACCGCCTGCTCGAG
>CAZPJJ010000225.1:0-6781 GCA_964586535.1 uncultured Acidobacteriota bacterium
GGTCCCGGCATGATGGTCATCGCCGGGCCGCGCGCGGATCAAGACGCGGCGCTGCACGCGACGAGTTCCGCCGATGGCGCCTTCGTGATCGAGGGTGCCGCCGATGGTCGCTACGAACTTTCTCTCACGCGCCGCGGCTACGCGGGCCGGACGATCGAAGGACTCGAGATCCAAGGTGGAGCCCCGCTCGAGACGGGCGATCACGTGCTCGCGCCCGGCGAGTCCATCGAGGGTTTCGTGGTCGACGAGCGCGGCATTCCCGTCGAGGGCGCCGCGGTCTTCCGCCAGAAAGCGGGGGGGCTCTCGCTGCCGATGCTGCCGGGCCTCGGCTCCGAACCGGCGGCGGCCACCACCGGTCCCGACGGCTGGTTCGCGATCCACGACCTCGCCGCGGGCGACAAGCTCTCGCTCTCGATCTCGGCCGACGGATACGTACAGGGCCGCGTGCCGCCCCTCGAGGTCCCTCATCCCGAGCCGCTCCAGGTCACGCTCGAACCGGCGTCCGCGGTGCGCGGGCGCGTGCTCGGCGCCGACGGATCACCGCTCCCCAATGCGCGCGTCGAACTCACACGCACGACGGGCGGCAGCGCGGGCGGCGCCTCCCTCGTGATGAGGATCGCCACCGACACGGAGACCGACGCGAACGGCGCCTTCGTGTTCGAGAACGTCGTCCCCGGCGAGATCGAACTCGCCGCGACCGCCTTCGGCCACGAACGCGTCGCGCGGACGCTCGAGGTGCCGCGAGGCGCGGACCTCGAGAACGCCGATCTTCCGCTCGAGCCGGGAGCTTGGGTCGAGGGCCGCGTTCAGGAAGGCGACGGCCGCGCGGCGATCGGCGTCCGCGTGCGGCCCGTCGGCGGCGGCGACGACTTCGCGCCCCGCGGCGGTGGGGCCACGACCGACGGCGACTGCCGCTATGTGCTCGACGGACTCGCGCCCGGTCTCTTGTCGATCGAGGCGATCGGCGACGGCGACAAGCGAACCGTCCGTGACGTGGAATTGCGCGCGGGCGAGAACCGGCTCGATCTGCAATTCGCGGCCGGCCGGCCCGTCGCGGGCATCGTCACCGATGCGTCCGGCACGCCTCTAGCCGGCGCATGGGTGCAGCTCGCCCCGTCCGCGCGCCCGTGGGGAGGATCCCGAGCGCGCACCGATGCATCGGGACGCTTTCGCTTCGAGGCCGTCGACCGCGGTGCGTTCGAGCTCCGCGCCGGAGCGGAAGGGCATGCGGACGCCGCCATGCAAGAGATCACCGTGGGCGAGGCGCCACTCGAGGATCTCGCCCTCCGGCTGCGCGTAGGCGGAACGATCGAGGGCCGCATCGTCGGGCTCGATCCTGGTCTCTTCCCGCGCACCGTCGTGACCGCCTTCGGAGAGAGCGCCGAAATGCCCCGCCGCGCCGCCGTCGGTGCGGACGGCCGCTTCGTCGTCTCCAACGCCGGACCGGGGGCCTGGCAACTCTCGGGCGACGTGGAAGGCGAGGGCCGGCGCGCGCGCGCGCAGGTTCGCGTCGACGAGGAAGGCAGCGTCGTCACCGCCGAGTTGGATTTCGCCGAGGGTCTCGAGCTGACGGGCGTGGTCCTGCAGGACGACCGACCGCTCGCGGGACTGAGCGTCATGGTGCGCGGACAGGGCGCCGCGGCCGCGTCCGGCGGCTGGACCGAGACGGACGGCTCGGGCCGCTTCGCACTGCGGGGGCTCACGAGCGGAACGCACCGCGTGCAGGTCCAGGACTGGCAGTCGGGCATGACGCACAGCGAGGACGTGCTGCTCGAGAGTGATCGCGACGTGGAAATCGAAATTCCCACGACCAGCCTCTCGGGAGTCGTCGTCGACGCGTTCGGCGACGACCCGCTCGCGGGCGTCGCGCTCGCGCTCGAGCGCGAGGGCGCGAGCGAGGGCGGGATCGGCGGTCCGATCTTCGGCGTCGGCGCGACCTCCGATCTCGACGGCCGCTTTCGCATCGCTCCGGTCGGCGAGGGCCGCTATCGGCTCACCGCGTCGAAGGACGGCTACGCGGTCGCGACTCGCTCGCTCTCGGTCGTGCGCGGATCGTCGCAGGACGGTCTCGAGATCCGCCTCGATCCGACCGAGGGCGTGCTGCTCCAGGTCGCCCTCGACTCGGGATCGGCTCCCGATCGCGTGAGCGTCGCCGTACTCGACCCCTCGGGCACGCCGCTCGTAGCCGGCGAGTACGGCACCGGCGAGAAAGGCCGCGTACGGCTCGCCAGCGTTCCTCCTGGCTCGTGGGAGATCGTCGTCGCCACGGGAGCGAGTGCTTCGGTCTCCACGCTGGTCAGCGCCCCCGGAGGTCCCTTCACCGTCCGTTTGCCGAGTGCCGCGCGGCTCTCGGTTCTCGTTCCGGAACTCGAGGAGAGCGGCACGACGGCCGTGGTGCGCGTCACGCTCGACTCGGGACGGCCTTTCCGCTCCGTCGCGCCGTGGAGCGGCGTCCGCGACTCCTGGCCGCTCTCCGCAGGCCGTGGCGCCGTCACGGAGTTGCCGCCAGGCCGGCATCGCGTGACGGTCACGGCGGCCGATGGCCGCACGTGGACCGGCGAGGCTACCGTCGCCGCGGGCGAGTCGGCGACGATCACCTTGGGAGGCTGACGGGCGCGCGAGGCGTAGAATCGCGCGCATGCCTACCTTCGTCGTTGCGCCGCACGAAACGCGTTCGCTCGCCGCGCTCGTCCGAGAAGCGCTCTCCTGTTCGCACCGGCGCGCCAAAGACCTCATCGAGGCGCGCCGCGTGACGATCGATGGTGCACCCGAAATGCGCGCCGGTTGCCGCCCCGCCGCGGGCGCGACGATCGACGTGCTCGAGCGGCCGGCTCCGCAGGCGGCTCCCGCCGTGACCGGGCTCCACGGCCCCGGCTTCAAAGTGGTCTACGCCGACGAGAGCGTCGTCGCCGTCGACAAGGAGCCGGGCGTACTCGTCATTCCGACGAGCAAGCCCGGAGCGGACGATCCGCCGCTCGTCGCGCGCGTGATCGCGGCGATGGCGCTCGCCGGCCACAAGGTCCGCGAACTGTGGATCGTCCATCGCATTGATCGCGAGACGTCGGGGCTCGTGCTCTTCGCGCGCAGCGAGGACGCCTACCAATCACTGCGCTCACAGTTTCGCGCGCGGCTTCCCGAGCGAAAGTACATCGCTTTCACCGAGGGGATCCCCCAGCCGCGCTCGGGAGAGTTGCGCGCATGGCTCTACGAGGAAGAGCGCGCGGCGCGGCGCGTCCGCGCCGTCGTCGAAGGTCACCGCGATGCGCGCGAGGCGAAGCTCCGCTACACCGTCGCGCGCTCGACCGCGCGCCCGCCGCGCGCGCGCGTCGAGGTGGCGCTCGTGACGGGCCGCCGCAATCAGATCCGCGTACAGCTCGCCGCGATCGGCTGCCCCATCATCGGCGATCGCTTCTACGGGGCGACGGATCTTTCGGTGGGACGCACCGCGCTGCATGCGGCGCGGCTGGCGTTCGAACATCCGGCGTCGGGCGCAAAGCTCACACTGGAGAGCCCGCTCCCCGCGGATCTCGTCAAGCTCGAGCGCTCGATCTTTCCGTCGCGCTGACGAGCGTTGGCGCGCGCCAGGGCGCTTCAGAGCGCGCCGAAGCGCGCATCGGGATGCATGGACGCACCCTCGCGCGCGACGCCGCGGCGCGGATCCGCGGCGAGATGCTCGAGCACCCACAGCGCCTCCACGGCATGCCCGGCCGCGCCCGCGCGGACGGCCCACTCCTCGGCCGTCAGGCGCGCTTCGGGCGCCGCGCGCAGCGCTCGTTCGAGATCGCGCTGCAGCGCGAGCACGCTCGCGGCGGCTTTCTTGCCGGCCTCGACGCCCGGCTGGTGGTAGGCGTTGATGCCGACGAGACTCGCGTAGAAGCCGACGGTTCGCTCGAAGAGCGCGATGAGGGCGCCGAGCGTGCGCGCGTCGACGCGCGGAATCGAGATCGTGATCACGCCGCGGCCCTGCTCGACGAGCGCGCGGCGCGTGCCGAGCAGGAAGCCCGTGAGGTAGTCGCCGGACGTGATCCCGGGTTCGACCTCGAGCGGCGGCTCGTCGATACCGTCCTCGACGGCGCCAATGAGCGTCGCGAAGAAGTTGTCGACGCCGTCGCGGAGCTGCTGCACGAAAGCATGCTGGTCGGTCGAGCCCTTGTTGCCGTAGACGGCGAGCCCCTGGCGTACGACGCGGCCCTGCAGGTCGAGTTCCTTGCCGAGCGACTCCATGACGAGCTGCTGGAGATAGCGTGAGAAGAGCAGCAGGCGGTCTTTGTACGGCAGCACGACCATGTCGCGGCGCCCGACGCCGTCCGTCGCGACGTACCAGGCTCGAGCCAGCTGCGCCGCGGGATTGGCGGCGACCTCGGGGACCCGCGTCGCCTCGTCCATGACGCGCGCGCCGTCGAGCAATCCCTGAACGTCATGCCCGAGCAGCGCCATGGGCAGGAGCCCCACGGCCGAGGTCTGCGACGTGCGCCCGCCGACCCAGTCCCACATCGGGAAGATCTCGACGAAGCCCTCGGCTCGCGCGCGGCGATCGAGCGCACTCCCCTCGCCCGTCACGGCAACGAGGTGCTTGGCGGGCTCGAAGCCGCGCGTCCGCAGCCGGGCGATCGCTTCTTCCATTCCGTTGCGCGTCTCGGGCGTCCCGCCGGACTTGGAGACGACGACGACGAGCGTCCGATCGAGCCGCTCGCCGAGCCATGCAAACGACCGCGCGAGACCGTCGGGATCGGTGTTGTCGAGGAACTCGATCGTCAGCGGATCGCCCGGCCCGCCGAGCGCATCGGCCGCGAGTTGCGGGCCGAGCGCGGAGCCGCCGATGCCCACATGCAGGACGTGCTCGAAGCGTCCGCCCGCGGGCGGCGCGATGCGTCCTTCGCGAACGTCCGCGCCGAAGCGCACGACGCGCGCGACGGTCGCGCGGATGGACTCGGCGAGCGCTGGCTCCGGTGCCAGTTCCGGTGCGCGCAACCAGTAGTGACCGACGCGTCGCGATTCGTCCGGGTTGGCGATGGCGCCCGCCTCGAGGGCGGCCATGTCCTCGAACGCGCGCGCGAACAAGGGCGCGAGACGCGAGTCGTCGGCCGCCGTGAGCGGCATCGTCGAGAGATCGACGTGTAGCCCGAGCGCGGGTATCGAGACACCGTGACGGCGGTAGGACGCGAAGGAAAGACGCTCGTTCATGGGGATTCTCCCGTCGAGGCAGACGAGGATAGCGCGAAAGAGAACGCGCCGGCTCAGAGGAGCCGGCGCGTCATCACGCTCATCGTGTCAGCGAGCGAGGATCAGGGGCACGCAGGCGGATCGGGTCGCTGTGCTCCCGTCGAGTCCTCGCCCATCACGCCGTCGCAGGTTCCGGAGACGGCGCGCGAGTCGTAGTAGAAGGCGTTGCCCGGGGCGGGCGTGCCGTTGTCGTCGCCTTCGGGAGTGGGCAGGTTGCTCTGGATGCAGACCCAGTTCCAGGCCCACGGCTTGGCGATCTGGCCGCGGTAGAGGTTGTAGCCGGTGGCGCCGCTGACGGCGCTCCAGCGGTAGGTGCGCTTGTCGGGATCGAAGGTGGCGGTCGTGCCTGTCGAAGCGAGCGAACCCGTGGCGGGATCGCTGGGGGCACAGTCGTCGGCGTCAGCAACGCCGTCGCCATCGGAGTCGTTGGTGCGCAGAATCCACGCCTCGCCGGCGTCCCCGCGCGACCCTGTGGGGCCGTCGCCCAACTCGGTCGAGCAGACGAGATCGATGCCCGACGTGCCGTCGATGTCGGCGATGCCGATCCACCGCGAATCGCCGAAGCGGTCCGAGGCGCTCGCGCCCTGGAAGATCTGCGCGGGAGGGATGTCCGCGAGATCGGCGACGATGGTGGCGTCGATGCGGCCCGCGTCGACGATCACGACGGAACCGGAATCGGTGGCGGAACCATCGATGCCGGGCCCGGCGAGCACGAAGTCGAGCGTGCCGTCGGCATCGTAGTCGGCGAGCGCGACGCTCTTGCCGTGCTCGCCGCCGGCCGTCGTTCCGTGGATGACGAGGTCGCGGGCGACCGCGAGACTCTGGCCGCTCTTGCTCACGAACGAAGCGCCGCCGTGCACGAGGTAGGCACCCCCCGCGTTGACGCGCGCTGCTTCGCCCGCGGGAGCACCCAGGCCCGAGGCGCCGATGAGCAGGTCGGAAGTGCCGTCGCCGCTGGCATCGCCCACGGCGAGCGAAGCGCCCGCGGCCTCGCCTTCGGCGCTGCCATAGAACACTGAGAGGTAGTCGCCGAAGAAGAGTTCGAGTCCCGTATCGGTGAGCAGGGTGTCATTGTCGATTGCGTACACCTCGCCCGCGCCAGCACGGTTGTTGGCCGCGCCATCACCACCGAGCGCGGAACCGACGATGTCGAGAGTCCCGTCCCCGTCGACGTCGGCGGCCGCCAGCACGGACCCGAAGTTGTCGAAGGGATCGGCACCGGAGATGTGGTTGTTCTGCCGGTTGTCGTCGAAGACATCGATCTTCGTGAACGTGCCGAGCCTGGCGCTCTTGATCACGTAGATGACGCCCGCCTCCTCGATGGAGACGAACTCGCCCCACGCCTTGGGAGCGGCGAGAACGAGGTCGTCCGCGCCGTTCGCATCGACGTCGAGGCCGAGAACCGCCTCGCCGAGGCGGTCGCCGGCCTGATCGCCGAAGTAGATCTGGCTCGACGAGGTCGAGGCGAGATCGATCGTCGCGGGCAGCGCGCCGCCGAAGAAGACGTGCACCTGACCGGAGTTGAGGACGCCGTTGGCGTTGCCGTCGCCGCCGGGAG
>CAZPJJ010000226.1:0-6745 GCA_964586535.1 uncultured Acidobacteriota bacterium
GGTGGTATTGCTCGGTGTCGATGACGAGGTCGTAGCGGCGCGTCAGCACGGCCAGGAGGCCGTGATGCACGCGGTCGTAGTGAAAGATCTCGTCCGCGAGGCCCGTGGCCGCAACGACGTTCGCGTTGCGGCGCTCGAGCAGGAGGTCGAGCGAAACACCCGGCCAGGCGCGCCGCATTTCGCGCAGCAAGGGAAGGAAGAGCACGGCATCTCCGATGCCGCCGGGACGAATGACGAGAATGCGGCGTGGTGTCTCGCCTGCCTGCGTGCGGGCCCGCGTCACGAAACGGGCGAAGGGGGCAAGCGCAAAGCAGAGCGGCTGCCCGAGCAGCGCATCGAGGACTTTCAGGATGTCGGCAAGGAGGGGCATCGAGCGCGGGAGTGTACCCCGCTCGCGGGGCAGTTGCGGCGTTTCGCGCGGAGCCCGCGAATCGGTCAAGATCTCGCCACCATGCTGCGGCGCTTCGAAGACGGGCTCTCCCTCCGCGAACACGGCGACCCCAGGGGCCGGGGCGCGATCCTCTACATCCACGGGCTGGGCGAATCCGGTCTCTCGCTCGAGGGCATCCCCACGCGCCCGGAGTTCGCGGATTGGCGCCACCTGGTCCCGGACCTGCCCGGCTACGGGCGCTCGCTCTGGCCAGAAGAGCCGATGCCCCTCGTCGCCGTCGCCGACCTGCTTGCGGCGCGCTTGCGGTCGTGGAACGCCGCCCCCGCGGTCGTACTCGGCCACTCGATGGGGGGAGTGGTCGCAACGCTGCTCGGAGAGCGGCACCCGGACGTGGTGCGGGCGGTAATCGACGTCGAGGGCAACAAGTCACTCGCCGACTGCACTTACAGCAGCCGCGCCGATGCGGACGCGCGCGAGGCCTTTCTTCGCGACGGATACAGGAAGCTCCTCGACGGGATCTGGGAGCTGGGTGCGGACCGCGAGCCGCTCCGCGGCTACTACGCCAGCATGCGCTTCGCCGACCCGCGGACGCTGTGGCTGCACTCGACCGAACTGGTCGCTTACTCCCGCGAAGAAACCATGGCCCGGCGCCTCGCGGCTCTCGGAGTACCGGCGCTCTATGTGGCGGGAGTCCCCGAAGGGGCGGGTCCGCGAACGTTGGCGCTCGTCGAGGAGTCAGGCGTGCCCTCGGCGATCCTCGAACCCGCCGGGCACTGGCCCTTTCTCGATCAGCCGGACGGGTTCGCCCGCGCGGTCGCGGATTTCCTCGGCCGACTATCTCGAAGCTGAACAAAAGAAAATTTCCACCGAAGATAGCTTGGCCGTAAGCCTCGTTCGCCGTACGAGTACCCACGATTTGCCCGTTCAGCCGAATCGGTCAACCCACGGGGCACGCACGAACGGTGTTCCGTTCGGACGCCGCACCGTGCCGAGGCTCTTGCCGCAGCTTGTCAAGACCTGGAAGCGGCCGTATAACTGGTCCGATCGCCGGTTACTCCCAACCCCTGATTAACGATGAAGTTAGGATTCAACGTCAGTCAGCGCTCGATCGACGCCTCCAGCCACGGAGGCTCGCCACACCGCGGCATGCCGCAGGAGACCGGCCGGCTGCTTCGACTTTGACGCGCGAGGAGGATTCGGATGGCTCGACTCGCCATCATCGATCCGCTCCCCACCTCGTGCTCGATCGCTTGTCCGGCATCTGAACCGAGTCAGCAAAGGGAAGCGCCCGCGATGCGCCCGCTGGCGAAGCCCTGTCCCACCCGCCCCGATGACCTCCGTACGTACTGAGACGAGGAGCCGATGAGAGAGAGACTCGTGATCGTCGACGGCGTCCGGACGCCCTTCATCAAGATGGGCACGGACTTCGCCAGACTCGGCGCGGCCGATCTCGCGCGCGTCGCGATGCAGGGAGTGCTCACGCGCACAGGCATCGATCCGGCGGCCATCGACGAGGTCATCTTCGGTTGCGTGGGGCAACCCGTGGACGCGATGAACCTCGCCCGTGTGGCCGCACTGCGCGCCGGACTTCCCGACCGGACGCCCGCCGTGACGGTCCACCGCAACTGCGCTTCGGGCATGGAGGCGATCACGCAGGCGCACGAGAAGTCGTGTGCCGGCCAGGGCGAGATCTTCCTCGTGGGCGGCACCGAGAGCATGTCTTCCTACCCGCTGCTCTACAACGAGAAGGCGAAGGACAAATACATGCGTCTCGCGCGCGCCAAGAGCGGCGGCGATCGCGTGGCGACGCTCCTCTCGTTCCGCTTCTCGGACTTCGCGCCGATCATCGGCCTCAAAGAAGGCCTCACGGATACCGCGTGCGGTCTCAACATGGGAGAAACCGCCGAGCTCATCGGCCGCGAGGCCTTCTTGACGCGCGAGACGATGGACGCCTTCGCGCTGCTCTCGCACCAGAAGGCCGTCGCGGCGCGCGAGCGGCTCGCCGAGGAGATCGTCCCGGTCTACGTACCGCCGAAGTTCGAGCGAGCCGTCGACCAGGACAACGGCCCGCGCGAGCAGCAGACGATGGCGGCGCTCGCCAAGCTGAAGCCCGTCTTCGAGCGGCGCACTGGCGCCGTGACCGCCGGAAACGCCTCGCAGGTCACGGACGGCGCCGTGGCGCTGATCGTCATGACCGAGAGCCGTGCCGCGAAGGAGGGCGTGAAACCCCTCGGTGTGCTCGCGCACTACGCGTACTCCGGCTGCGACCCGAAGCGCATGGGCCTCGGCCCCGTCTATGCGATCGACCGCGCCGAGAAGCGCGGCGCGCCGCGGCTTGCAGATGCGGACATCGTCGAGCTGAACGAGGCATTCGCGGCGCAGGCGCTCGCGGTCCTCGCGGCAATGCGCTCGCCCGAGTTCTGCCGTGCGAAGCTGGGCCGCCAGGATCCGCTCGGATCCATCGACGACGGCAAGCTCAACGTCAACGGCGGCGCGATCGCGCTCGGCCATCCGGTTGGCGCGAGCGGCGCTCGTCTCGTGCTCACGGCGCTCAAAGAGCTGCGCCGGCGCGGCGGACGGCGCGCGCTGGCGTCGCTCTGCGTGGGGGGCGGCCAGGGTGCCGCGCTCTGGCTGGAGGCAGCATGACGGCCGCAACGAGCAACATCCGCCTCGACAGGCGCGACGACGGCATCGCCGTGCTCGACTTCGACAAGCCCGGCTCCTCGGCGAACACCTTCGACCGCAAGACGCTCGAAGAACTCGGCCAGCACCTCGACGCCATCGAGAAGGACGCGAGCATCAAGGGGCTCGTCCTCGCGAGCGCGAAGGACGGCATCTTCATCGCCGGAGCCGACCTGCTCGAGCTCTCGCGTCTCGACGCCGCCGGGATTCGCGCGATCGGCTCGCTCGGCCAGCAGCTCTTCGCGCGCGTCGCGGCGCTGCGCATCCCGACGGCCGCCGCGATTCACGGCGCCTGCCTCGGCGGCGGCTTCGAGATCGCACTCGCCTGCGACTGGCGCGTCGCCACCGACGACCGCGCCACGAAGATCGGCTTGCCCGAGTGCAACCTGGGCATCCTTCCGGCGTGGGGCGGCTCGACGCGCCTACCGCGCCTCGTCGGCCTGCCCGCGGCGCTGGGCGCGATCCTCGGTGCCGAGCAAATGGCCCCGAAGAAGGCGCTGAAGATCGGCGCCGTCGATGCCGTCGTGCCGAAAGAGCACGTCGTCCGCGAGGCCGTGAAGCTTCTCGCGCGCGGCAAGGCGCACCGCAAAGCGCGTGCGCTCGTCAACAATCCGCTCACCGCCGCGATCCTGCGCTCGAAGATCGGCCGCGATCTGGCACGCAAGACCGGCGGGCACTACCCGGCGTTCCCGCGCGCGCTCGACGTCGTGACGCGCGGCGCGTCGGGCTCGATCGACGCGAGCTTGGCGCGCGAACTTTCCGCGCTCTGCGACCTGACTGCCACCGACGCCTGCCGCTCGCTCGTCGGCGTGTTCTTCCTCCAAGAGCGTTCCAAGCGCATCACCGTGCCCGGAGCGCCTTCCGTCGACTCGCTCGCACCCGTCGAGCGCGTCGCGGTCATCGGCGCGGGCGTCATGGGAGCCGGCATCGCGCAGTGGTGCGCGGCGCGCGGCCACGACGTCCTGCTCAAGGACATCGGAACCGAGCCCCTCGCGCGCGGCATGAAGACGATTGACGACCTGATCCGCCCGCTCGTCAAGCGGCGCAAGCTGACGCAGGTCGAGGGCCGGCAGATCGTGGATCGCATTCGTCCTACGACCGAGGACGTGCCCCTCGTCCACACCGACTTGGTCGTCGAAGCCGCCGTCGAGCGCATGGACATCAAGCAGAAGATCTTCCAGCGTCTCGCCGAGCTCTCGACGCCCGCCACGATCCTGGCGACCAACACGTCGGCGCTCTCGGTGACGGAGCTCGCCGCGGCGGTTCCCCACCCAGAGCGCGTCGTGGGTATCCACTTCTTCAACCCCGTCGCGCGCATGCAGCTCGTCGAGGTCGTGGCGGCCAAGCAGACCTCGCCCGAGGTGCTCGCCCGCGCGGTGCGCTTCGTGCAGCAGATCGGCAAGATGCCGGTCGTCGTCGCCGACAGCCCCGGCTTCGTCGTCAATCGCATCCTCACGCCCTACCTCGTCGAAGCGGGGCGTCTTTTCGCGGAGGGCATGCCCATCGACGCGGTCGACCGCGCGATGAAGGCCTTCGGCATGCCGATGGGGCCGCTGCGCCTCATCGACGAAGTCGGCGGCGACGTCGCCGGCCACGTCGCAAAGCACCAGGCCGCGCACTACCCCGGGCTCATCGAAGTGCCGCCTTTGCTCGATCGCATGGCGGCGGACGGGCTGCTCGGCCGCAAGACCGGCGCGGGTTTCTACATCTATCCGAAGAAGGGCCGCTCGCAGGTCAACGACAAGGTGCGCGCAATGGCCGGCGCAGGCAGCGGCGCAACCGTGAGCCGCGAAGATGCGACGGCACGCATGGCGCTCCTGATGGTGAACGAGAGCGCGCGCTGTCTCGAAGAGCGCGTCGCCGGCGCCGCGGAGGACATCGATTTCGCGATGATCATGGGCACCGGATTCGCTCCCTTCCGGGGCGGTCCGCTGCGCTACGCGGATTCCCTCGGGAGCGAAGCCGTCGTCGCCAAACTGCGCGACCTGACCGCGCGCTACGGCCCGCGATTCGAGCCGTGCGCCCTGCTGCAAGACATGGCCGCGAAGAAGCGCTCCTTCTACGAGGACGCGCTACCGCGCGCGGCGACGAACGCCGCTTGAGGAAGATACCAATCACGCTCTCGCTGCAAGTGCAGACGAAGACACACCGGAGGTCGTAACCATGTCCGTAGAGAAGGCTCCCCCCCCTGCTCATCACGAAGAAGAGCTCAAGATCGACACGACGGGGATGTCGGAAGGCAAGCGCGAAGCACTCGAGGTGACCGAAGCCGCGCGTGAGACAGATTGGCATCATCCGTCGTTCGTGGGCGAGATCTTCCTCGGACGTCTGCGCCTCGACCTCGTGAATCCATTCCCCGCCGGGCAGGTCAGCGAGAAGGGCGAGCGTTTTCTCGCCGACATCGAGCGTTTCCTCGCGGAGCACGTCGATCCGCAGCTGATCGACGAGACGGGCGAGATTCCCGACCACGTCATCGAGGGCCTCGCGAAGCTCGGCGCGTTCGGCATCAAGATCCCCACCGAGTACGGTGGGCTCGGCCTGCCGCAGATGTACTACACGAAGACCGCGTTCCGACTCGGCAGCTACTGCGGCAATCTCTCGGCGCTGCTCTCCGCGCACCAGTCCATCGGCGTCCCCGTGCCGCTCTTGATGTTCGGGACTGAGGAGCAGAAGAAGCGCTACCTGCCGCGCGTGGCAAAAGGCGAGATCTCGGCGTTCGCGCTCACCGAAGACGGTGTCGGCTCCGATCCGGCGCGCATGGCCACGACCGCCGAACCGACGCCCGACGGCAAGCACTTCATCATCAACGGCAAGAAGCTCTGGTGCACGAACGGTACGCGCGCGGGGCTGCTCGTCGTGATGGCGAAGACCCCGCCGAAGATCGTGCGCGGCAAGCCGCGCAATCAGATCTCGGCGTTCATCGTGGACACCAAAGCCCCCGGCGTGACCATCACCCACCGCTGCCGCTTCATGGGCCTCAAGGCGCTCTACAACGCCGTGATCGAGTTCAAGGACGTCAAGGTCCCGCGCGAGGACATGGTTGCCGCCGAGGGGAAGGGGCTCCGCGTCGCGCTCTCCACGCTCAACACGGGCCGCCTCACGCTGCCCGCGATGTGCGCGGGCGGCGGCAAGCGCTGCCTCGAGATGGCACGCGAGTGGGCCAACCGGCGCGAGCAGTGGGGCGCCGCCGTCGGCAAGCACGCCGCCGTCGCCGACAAGATCGCGCGCATCGCGGCCGAGACCTTCGCGATCGAGGCCATGGTGTTGCTGACGTCGGGCATGGTCGATCGCAAGCACCACGACATCCGGCTCGAAGCCGCCATGTGCAAGATGTGGGGCAGCGAACGCGGCT
The DNA here is from genome assembly GCA_964586535.1 of uncultured Acidobacteriota bacterium. Taxonomy (GTDB): domain Bacteria; phylum Acidobacteriota; class Polarisedimenticolia; order J045; family J045; genus CAZPJJ01. The sequence continues at coordinate 6,426 of CAZPJJ010000226.1, forward strand.
GGCAGATCATAGACGAAACGCTGCAGATCATCGGCGGCCGCGGATTCGAGACCGAGGCCTCGCTGCGCGCCCGTGGCGAGACGCCCTACGCCACCGAACGAATGATGCGCGACAGCCGCATCAACCGCATCTTCGAGGGCTCGTCCGAGATCATGCGGCTCTTCATCGCGCGCGAGGCGCTCGATCCGCATCTCAAGCGCGCCGGCGACGCCGTCAATTCGAAGGTGCCGATGGGCAAGCGCATCGCGGCGGCGCTCAAGGCGGCGACGTTCTACGCGTGGTGGCTGCCGTCGCGCTACATCCCGATCTCGGGCGTGTCG